>JAUVWK010000001.1 GCA_030604165.1 Alphaproteobacteria bacterium
CGGGCGTTGTGAAGGGCGCACGGCAAAATAGGAAGTAAATGGGAAGAGAGGGAACCGCTCAATGGATGACTCTGCGAAAAAGACCGCGCTTAGGATGATCCCCTACGGCATCTATGTCTTGACCGCCGAGGCCGAAGACGGCTCGATAGGCGCGGCGACAGTGAACTGGGTGACCCAGACGTCGTTCAGTCCGCCGATGGTCGCGGTGGGTGTCAAGACCGATTCAGCGACCTACGGGATCATCAAGGCGTCCGGTAGTTTTGCCCTCAATATGATGGGCAAGGGCCAACAAGGAGTTGCCTTCGCCTTCTTCAAGCCGACCGAGCGAGACGGCCAAAAGATCGCCGGCGAGCCGTTCCGCTCCGGGAGCAGTGGGGCGCCGATCCTCGAGAACGCGCGCGCCAGTGTCGAATGCCGGGTCGCGCAAATCGTCGAACTCGGCGACCATCACGTCGTGGTCGGCGAAGTCGTCGACGCTAGCCTGGCCCACACCCCTGATGGCCGCCCCGACGCGGAAATTCTGGAGATGAAGGACCTCGGCGAGAACGTCTTCTACGGCGGCTGATCCGCCATCGCGCCCCGATTTTGGGCCGGCGGCAAGTCGAATTTCCGAGGAGCATCGAGCGACCCGCTTGACGCCACGTGAGGGCCGTGATTCGAGGCCATTGCGGTGCGCCTCGAGCCGCGCGGCGTCGAGCGAAGCGAGGCGTGTCCAAGTTTCTTGACCCGGCCCCTGGTGTGCAGTAAACCAAGCCGCCCCGAGGGCTCGCGAAACCACGACATCAATCGACGGGGGTGTAGCTCAGTTTGGTTAGAGCGCCGGCCTGTCACGCCGGAGGCCGCCGGTTCAAGTCCGGTCACTCCCGCCACGGCCCATTGGTCGTGAAACAGCGATATTTCTGGGTGGGAAGAGTGTGTTCAGACGCGCAATCACGATCTGGCCTTTCTTCCCGAACGATCTATTATTACCGACGTCGGCTCGATGGTTCGCCGTGGTTGGTCAGCGCCGGGTGGCAAACGCCATTGCGGCGTTTATGTTTGCGTGACGCTCAATTGCGTGACGCTTAAGTTGGTAAGGCAGAGCGACGATCGATGACGGCCCCCAGTTCCCTGTTGCTCGAATATCTGCCGATCCTCATCTTCCTTGGAATTGCCGTCGCCGTGGCGGGCCTCGCCGTGGGAGGGTCGATCTTCGTCGCGCCGCAAAAGCCCGACCCGAAGAAAAACGCGGCCTTCGAATGCGGGTTCGATGCTTTCGAAGACTCGCGCGGCCGCTTCGATGTCCGGTTCTATCTGGTTGCCATCCTGTTCATCATTTTTGACCTCGAGGTCGCGTACCTGTTTCCGTGGGCGATTTCTTTCAGCGGCATCGGTCTTTACGGCTTTTGGTCGATGATGGTGTTTCTCGGCATCCTGACCATCGGCTTCGTCTACGAATGGAAGAAGGGAGCCCTGGAGTGGGAGTAGGGCCATGGGTGTAGAGCCATGGGCGTAGAGACGGGGACCATCGGCCTGCCGCGCACGGCGTTGGCGCCGGGTTCTGACCGGGACGCGGCCTTGCGCGTCGCGAGCGACGAACTCGGCGACAAGGGCTTCGTGCTCGCTAGGATGGATCGTCTCATCAATTGGGCGCGGACCGGCTCGCTGTGGCCGCTCTCGTTCGGCCTGGCATGTTGCGCCATCGAGTTCATGCAGGTGATCGGCGCGCGCTACGATCTTGATCGCCTCGGCATGGTGCCTCGCGGCAGTCCGCGCCAAGCCGACCTGCTGGTTGTCGCGGGCACGCTGACCAACAAGATGGCACCGGCCTTTCGTCGGGTCTACGACATGATGCCCGAGCCGCGCTATGTCATTTCCATGGGGAGCTGTGCCAACGGCGGCGGCTACTATCACTATTCCTATTCGGTTGTGCGTGGCTGCGACCGGGTGGTTCCGGTCGACGTTTACGTCCCGGGTTGCCCGCCCTCCGCGGAAGCGCTGCTCTACGGCATCATGCAATTGCAACGGAAGATCCGGCGCACCGGCACGCTCGAACGCTGACCGCGCGACACGGGGCGAGAGAAAATGGACATCCAGGCGCTTAAAGAGCTTGGCGATCATATCCGGACGTCGCTGCCGGATTACGTGCGCGGCTGCGAAACCGCACACGGTGAGCTGACCATCGCGGTTCGCGCGGAAGCCGTTGTTCGAACCCTGAGCTTCCTGCGTAGCGACAGCAATTGCCGCTTCGAATTGCTGGTCGATGTTTGCGGCGTCGATTATCCAGAGCGCGATCCGCGCTTCGAGGTGGTCTATCACTTGCTCAGCCTGAGCAACAATCAGCGCGTCAGGGTAAGGGTGCCGGTGGCGGAGAACGAGGCCGTGCCGAGCGTCACGGAGGTGTTCAGTTCCGCCGGCTGGTTTGAGCGCGAAACCTGGGATCTCTTCGGCATCTATTTTTCCGACCATCCCGATTTGCGGCGGATTCTGACCGACTACGGCTTCGAGGGGCATCCCCTGCGCAAGGACTTTCCGCTCACGGGTTACAACGAGGTGCGCTACGACGACGAACAGAAGCGCGTCATCTATGAGCCGGTCAAGCTGACTCAGGAGTTCCGCCGCTTCGATTTCTTGAGCCCCTGGGAAGGGCCCGAGCACATCTTGCCCGGCGACGAGAAGGTCGAGGCCGGCGACGGAAACGAAAAAACCGAATGAGCGAACGTCAGATCAGGAACCTAACCGTCAATTTCGGGCCGAACCACCCGGCGACCCACGGCGTGCTGCGGCTGGTTCTGGAGATGGACGGTGAGGTGGTGGAGCGCGCCGATCCTCACATCGGGTTTCTCCATCGCGGCACCGAGAAGCTGATCGAGTACAAGACTTATCTTCAGGCCGTCCCCTACTTCGATCGCCTCGACTACGTCGCGCCGATCAATCAGGAGCACGCCTACGCGCTCGCCGTGGAGAAGCTGCTGGGTCTTGAGTTGCCGCCGCGCGCCCAATATATCCGCGTGCTTTATGGCGAGCTGACCCGCATCCTCAACCACCTGTTGAACGTGACCACGTTGGCGCTCGATATCGGTGCGATGACGCCGTTCTTTTGGGGCTTCGAGGAGCGCGAGGTCATCATGGAGTTCTACGAGCGTGCGTCCGGCGCGCGCATGCACGCGGCCTATTTTCGCCCCGGCGGCGTGACCTGCGATCTGCCGGACAAGCTGCTCGAGGATATCCGGGCCTGGAACAAAGCGTTTCCCAAGGTTCTCGACGATATTGAACGTCTCCTGACCGGCAACCGTATCTTCAAGCAGCGCACGGTTGATGTCGGCAAGACCACGCCCGAGGAGGCCTTCGATTGGGGCTTCACCGGCCCCATGCTGCGCGCCACCGGCGTTACCTGGGATTTGCGGCGCAACCAGCCCTACGAAGTTTACGACCAGCTCGAGTTCTCGGTCCCGGTCGGCACCAACGGCGACTGCTTTGAGCGTTATCTGGTGCGCATGGAGGAGATGCGCCAAAGCATGCGCATCATCGAGCAGTGCCTCGATCAGATGCCCGGCGGGCCGGTGAAGGTTCAGGACCACAAGATCGCGCCGCCGACCCGCGGCGAGATGAAGCGCTCGATGGAGGCCCTCATTCACCACTTCAAGCTTTACACCGAGGGTTATCGCGTGCCCGCTGGCGAGATTTACGCGGCCGTTGAGTCGCCAAAGGGCGAGTTCGGGGTCTATCTTGTGGCCGACGGCAGTAACCGGCCGTACCGCTGCAAGATCCGCTCACCCATCTTCGCGCATTTGCAAGGGCTCGATTTCCTGAGCCGCGGCCACATGCTCGCCGACACGGTTGCCAACCTCGGCAGCATGGACATTTGTTTTGGAGAAGTCGATCGATGAGCGCTGGGGCAAATGGCGGCGGCGGCGCGAAGCCTGGCGGCTTCACCTTTAGCCCCGAGAATCTCGACAAGAGCAAGGCGATTATCGCGAAATATCCGAACGGCTACCAAGCCAGCGCCGTGCTGCCGTTGCTTGATTTGGCCCAGCGCCAGAACGGCGGCTGGGTGTCGCGCGAGGCCATGCAGTATGTGGCCGAATTGCTCGACATGGCGCCGATCCGGGTCTACGAGGTCGGTACCTTTTACACCATGTTGAATCTAGAGCCGGTCGGGAAATACCTGGTCCAGCTTTGCCGGACGACGCCGTGTTGGCTGTGCGGCTGCGGCGACATCCGCGCGGCGTGCGAACAAACGCTCGGCATCCACGTCGGCGAGACCACGGCCGACGGCTTGTTTTCACTGGTCGTGGTGGAGTGTCTCGGCGCTTGCGTCAACGCGCCGGTCGTCCAGATCAATGACGACTATTACGAAGACCTCGACGCCAACGGTATCAAGGCGATCCTCGAAGCGCTAAAACGGGGCGAGGCTCCGGCGCCGGGTTCCCAGACCGGGCGCCAAACCTCGGCACCGGCCTCGGGACCGACGACGCTGCATGGTCCGGGAGGCGCGTGATGCTGAGCGACCGGGACCGTATCTTCACCAACCTTTACGGCGTCCACGATTGGCGCCTTGCGGCGGCGCGGCAGCGCGGTGCCTGGGACAATACCAAGGCGCTCGTCGCCAACGGCCATGACTGGGTCACGGAACAGGTCAAGGCATCGGAGTTGCGCGGCCGGGGCGGGGCGGGCTTCCCGACCGGGCTCAAATGGTCGTTCATGCCGAACGAGATCGACCCCGAGCGGCCCCACTATCTGATCGTCAACGCCGATGAGAGCGAGCCGGGCACGTGCAAAGATCGCGACATCATGCGCCACGATCCGCACCTCTTGCTCGAAGGCTGTCTGTTTGCTGGCTTCGCCATGCGCGCCCATGCGGCCTACATCTACATCCGCGGGGAGTTCTTTAACGAGGCGCAAACCCTGCAGGCGGCGATCGACGAGGCCTATCACGCGGGGCTCATCGGCAAGGACGCCTGCGGCTCGGGCTGGGCCTTCGACATCTATTTGCACCGGGGCGCCGGTGCCTACATCTGCGGTGAGGAAACCGGCTTGCTTGAGAGCCTGGAGGGCAAACCAGGCAGGCCTCGGCTCAAGCCGCCGTTTCCGGCGGCGGTCGGTCTCTATGGTTGCCCCTCGACCGTGAACAATGTCGAGAGCATCGCCGTGGTGCCGACGATCCTGCGCCGCGGTGCGGCGTGGTTCGCCGGACTTGGCCGGCCCAAGAACGCCGGCACCAAGTTGTTCTGCATCTCCGGCCACGTGAATCAGCCGTGCAACGTGGAAGAGGAGTTGGGCATCCCACTCAAGGAGCTGATCGAGAAGCACACCGGCGGCGTGCGCGGCGGCTGGGACAACCTGCAGGGCATTATTCCCGGCGGCTCCTCGGTCCCCGTCTTGCCCAAATCGATCTGTGACTCGGTGCTGATGGATTTCGATTCCCTTATGGAGGTCAAGAGCGGCCTCGGCACCGCGGGGATCATCGTCATGGACAAATCGACCGACATGGTCGAGGCGATCGCCCGGCTCTCGCATTTCTATATGCACGAAAGCTGTGGCCAATGCACGCCGTGCCGCGAGGGCACCGGTTGGGTCTACCGGATGATGCAGCGGATGGTCTCGGGCGAGGCATCGACGGACGACATCGACTTGTTGTGGGACGTGGTCGGCCAAATCGAGGGTCACACCATTTGCGCCCTCGGCGACGCCGCCGCGTGGCCCGTGCAAGGCCTGATCCGGCACTTCCGAGGCGAGCTGGAGCGCCGCATTCTCGAACGCCAAGGTGTCGGTCGCGGCGTGGCCGATGCCGCGTCGCGGGCCGCGTGAAGGAAGCCGCGCCATGCCGACATTGACCATCGATGGGGTTGAGATCACGGTCGAACCCGGCTCGACTGTCTTACAGGCCTGCGAGCAGGCTGGCGTTGAAATCCCCCGCTTCTGCTATCACGACCGGCTTTCGATCGCCGGCAATTGCCGCATGTGCCTGGTCGAGATGGAAAAATCCCCCAAGCCCATTGCCTCCTGCGCGATGCCGGCCGGCGACGGCATGGTCATTCGCACCGACACGCCGGCGGTGAAGAAGGCGCGCGAGGGGGTGATGGAGTTCCTGCTGATCAATCACCCGCTCGATTGCCCGATCTGCGATCAGGGCGGCGAGTGCGACCTGCAGGACCAGGCGATGACTTATGGCCGCTTCTTCAGCCGCTTCAGCGAGGGCAAGCGGGCGGTCAAGAACAAGGATGTTGGGCCGCTGATCAAGACCATCATGACCCGGTGCATCCATTGCACGCGCTGCGTCCGGTTCGGTGACGAGATCGCCGGCGTGGAGGAGTTCGGCGCGGTCCATCGCGGCGAACACATGGAAATCGGCACCTATGTGGCCCAGGCGGTCACCTCCGAGTTGTCCGGCAATATGATCGACCTCTGCCCGGTCGGCGCGCTGACCTCCAAGCCCCACGCCTTCGTGGCGCGCTCATGGGAGCTGGTCAAGACCGAGACCGTCGATGTGCTCGACGCGGTGGGCTCCAACATTCGGGTCGATAGCCGGGGGCGGGAAGTGATTCGGGTGTTGCCGCGCCTGCATGAGGCGATCAACGAGGAGTGGCTATCCGACAAATCGCGTTTCGGCTGCGATGGGCTCAAGCGCCGCCGCCTGGATCGTTGCTATGTGCGCCGCGACGGCAAATTGGCGGCCGCGGCTTGGGCCGCGGCGTTCGCCGCCATCGCCGAAAGGATCCGCGGCCTGGCCGGCGAGCGCATCGCCGCCATCGTTGGCGACCTGGTGGATGGCGAGGCGATGGTGGCGCTCAAGGACCTGATGGCCAGGCTCGGTTCGCCCCACCTCGATTGCCGCCAAGACGGCGCCAAACTCGAGGCCGGCTCGCGCGCCGGCTATCTGTTCAATAGCACGATCGCCGGCATCGAGGCCGCTGACGCAATTCTCCTGGTCGGGACCAATCCGCGTTGGGAGGCGGCGCTCGTCAATGCCCGCATCCGCAAGCGCTGGCGCCGGGGCGGTTTGGCGGTCGGCGTCGTCGGCCCGCAGGCGGACCTGACTTACGCCTACGATTATCTCGGAGCCGGCCCGCAGACCCTTGCCGAAATTGCCGAGGGCCGCCATCCATTCGGCGCGGTCTTGAAGGCGGCGAACCTGCCGATGCTGGTGCTCGGCATGGGCGCCCTAGCGCGGCCCGATGGCGCCGCGGTGCTGGCGCGAGCGCGCCAAATCGCCGCCGCCACGGACATGGTGGCGGACGGCTGGAATGGCTTCAACGTGCTGCACCTCGCCGCGGCGAGAGTAGGCGGGCTCGATCTCGGCTTGGTCCCGGGTTCCGGCGGGCGCGATGTCGACGGCATCTTGGCGGGTGCCGAGGCAGGCGAAATCGAGGCGGTTTACCTGCTGGGCGCCGACGAGATCGACACCGTGCGGCTGGCCAAGGCCTTTGTCATCTATCAAGGCCATCACGGCGATGCCGGGGCGCAGTGCGCTGACGTTATTCTGCCCGGCGCGGCCTACACCGAGAAGAACGCGACCTACGTCAATCTCGAGGGGCGGGCGCAGAGAGCGCGCCGCGCTTCGTTTCCTTTGGGGGAGGCGCGCGAGGACTGGCGTATTCTTCGGGCGCTCTCGGAGCGGCTCGGGCACGCGTTGCCTTACGATACCCTCGATCAAGTGCGCGCGCGCATGATAGAGATTGCGCCGACCATGCAGCAGCTCGACCACGTAGAACCGGCGCCCTGGGGCGGTTTTGGCGTCGCCGGCGAGATGAGTGCCGCGCCGTTCGAAGGCGCGGTCCGGAATTTCTACCTGACCGATCCGATTACGCGGGCTTCCGAAACCATGGCCCAGTGCAGCGAACTTTTCGTGGACGCCAAGGGGGAGAAGACCGGCACCGATGGCTGAGTCCAATTTCTGGCTGGATTACATCCTGCCGCTGCTGCTGATCGTCGGCTACATCCTCGCGATCGTGGTGCCGATCATGCTGTCGGTGGCCATCGTCAGCTATGCGGAGCGCAAGATCTGGGCGGCGATGCAATGGCGCAAGGGGCCCAACGTGGTGGGCCCGTTCGGTCTATTCCAGCCGCTTGCCGACGGGGCCAAGTTCTTTCTGAAGGAAACGATCATCCCGAGCGGAGCGAATCGGGTGCTGTTCCTGCTCGCGCCGGTGATCATGTTCAGCTTGGGTCTCATTGGCTGGGCGGTCATCCCGTTCGATCAGCATCTGGTCCTCGCCGACATCAATGTCGGCATCTTGTACCTCTTTGCCGTCTCGTCGCTCGGTGTCTATGGCATCATTATCGCGGGCTGGGCGAGCAATTCGCGTTACGCCTTTCTGGGCGCGCTGCGTTCGGCGGCGCAGATGGTGTCCTACGAGGTCTCCATCGGGTTTGTCCTGGTGACCGTGCTCCTCGCCGCCGGGTCGTTGAACCTCAACGAAATCGTCGAGGCGCAGAAGGGCCTTTGGTTTTTCATTCCGCTGGCTCCGATGTTCGTCATCTATCTCATCTCGGCCTTGGCGGAAACCAACCGAACGCCGTTCGACCTGCCGGAGGCCGAGACCGAGCTGGTGGGAGGCTATCAGGTTGAATACTCGTCCATGAGCTGGGTTCTGTTCATGATGGGCGAATACGCCAACATTATTCTGTTGAGCGGAATCGCCGTGATTCTCTTCTTGGGTGGCTGGCTGCCGCCCTTCCAGGTCGAGCCGCTAACCTCCGTGCCGGGCATCGTGTGGTTCCTGCTCAAGACGTCGGTTCTCGTCTTCTTTTTCACTTGGACCAAGGGAACCTTTCCGCGCTACCGCTACGACCAGCTCATGCGGCTCGGATGGAAGGTGTTCTTGCCGGCGTCCTTGTTCTGGGTCGTGGTCACGGCGGGCGCGATGCATCTGTTCGGATGGCTGCCGAAATGACGGCGCATTGGCAAACGGCATCGGCTCGTGTTATTGCCCGTGGTCGGGGGACGGTCCGTGCCCGCTGGCGCAGGCGGAAGGTCTGAGTAATGGCTTTGATCGACCAGACCGCGCGTTCTCTACTGCTCGCCGAGTTGATCTCCGGCATGGTGCTCACCTTCCGCCATATGTTTCGGCGCAGGGTGACCGTCAACTATCCGCATGAGAAAGGGCCGCTCAGCTCGCGGTTTCGCGGCGAGCATGCGTTGCGGCGCTATCCCAACGGCGAAGAGCGCTGCATCGCCTGCAAGCTCTGTGAGGCGATTTGCCCGGCGCAGGCGATCACCATCGAGGCCGAGCCCCGCGAGGACGGTAGCCGGCGCACGACGCGCTACGACATCGATATGGTCAAGTGCATCTATTGCGGCTTTTGCCAGGAGGCTTGTCCGGTCGATGCGATCGTCGAGGGACCGAATTTCGAGTTCGCCGCGGAGACCCGCGAGGAGCTCTTGTACAACAAGGATAAATTGCTTGCGAACGGCGACCGCTGGGAGCGCGAAATTGCCGCGAACCTGGCGACCGAGGCGCCCTACCGATAGTTGGGCGCGCCGCTCGCAAGCGGCACGGCGAGACGCGAACGCTTTGACGAGACAGGAAACACGGCCGGAAGAGCCGAAAGCACAGACGCAACGATGATCATCGAAACAATTGTCTTTTACGTTTTCGCCGTGGTTACGGTCGCCGCCGGTGTGATGGTCGTCGTGTCGCGCAACCCGGTGCATTCGGTCTTGTTTCTGATTCTGGCTTTTTTCAGCTCCGCCGGCCTATTCGTGCTCATGGGGGCCGAATTCCTGGCAATGGTCCTGATCATCGTTTATGTCGGCGCGGTCGCGGTGCTGTTCCTGTTCGTGGTGATGATGCTGGACATCAATTTCAGCGAGCTCAGGGCCGGTTTTTTCCAGTACCTGCCGGTGGGCGGCGTGGTCGGCGTTATCCTGCTAGCCGAACTGATCTTGGTCTTCGCCTCCGGTGCGGCGGACATCACGCTGCCGAAAACCGTCGCCTCGCCGACGCCGCCGGCCGACGTGGTGTCGAATACCGAGGCGCTCGGCAATATCCTGTACACGCGCTACGCCTATTTGTTCCAGGCGGCCGGGCTGGTTCTGCTGGTTGCCATGATCGGCGCCATCGTGCTGACCCACCGGCGCCGGGTCGGCGTGCGCCGCCAGCGTATCGCGGATCAAGTCGCGCGCGACCCCAAGGACGTCATCGAGTTGAAGGACGTTAAGCCGGGCGAGGGAGCGTCATGGAAATCGGATTGAGCCATTACCTGACCGTGGCGGCGATTCTGTTCACGCTCGGTGTGTTCGGAATTTTTCTGAACCGCAAGAACGTGATCATCATGCTGATGTCTATCGAATTGATGTTGCTCGCCGTCAACATCAATTTGGTGGCGTTCTCGACTTTCCTGAACGACATGGTGGGCCAGGTGTTCGCGATGCTGGTGCTGACGGTGGCGGCCGCGGAAGCCGCGATCGGCCTTGCCATATTGGTCGTTTATTTCCGCAATCGCGGCAGTATCGCGGTGGAAGACGTCAACGTGATGAAGGGATAGCGCCCGGTGCTTCTCTATATCGCGCCCGTATTTCTACCCCTGATCGGGGCGGCGATTGCTGGACTGTTCGGCCGTCTGATCGGCGCCCGCGCCTCGCAAGTCGTCTCGTGTCTGGCGATGGGCATTGCCGCCATACTGGCGGTCATCGTCTTCGACCGGGTGGCGATCGGCGGCGAGGTCCAGCAGGTCTACCTCTTCCAGTGGATCAGTTCCGGCGGCTTCGAGGTGGATTGGGCCTTCCGGTACGACGCCCTGACCGCGGTGATGGTGTTCGTCGTTTCGATCGTCTCGTTCCTGATTCACGTCTATTCGATCGGCTACATGGCCCATGACCCGCATATCCCGCGGTTCTTTGCCTATCTGTCGCTGTTCACCTTTTTCATGCTGGCGCTGATCACGGCGGACAACCTGCTGCAGCTTTATTTCGGCTGGGAAGGCGTCGGCCTGCTGTCCTATTTGCTGATCGGCTTTTGGTACAAGCGACCGGCGGCGAACTCCGCCGACATCAAGGCCTACGTTGTCAACCGCGTGGGCGATTTCGGCTTCGGCCTCGGCATCTTGGCGATCTTTCTGACGGTCGGCTCGATCAGCTATGACGCGGTGTTTAGCGCCGCGCCCGACCTGGCGGGGCGCAGCTTCGAATTTCTCGGCGGCCAGTTCGACATCCTCAACGTCGTCTGCATCCTGTTGTTCGTGGGCGCGATGGGCAAGTCGGCACAATTCCTGCTGCACACCTGGCTGCCGGACGCCATGGAGGGTCCGACACCGGTCTCGGCGCTGATCCACGCCGCGACGATGGTGACCGCCGGCGTCTTCATGGTGGCGCGCATGTCGCCGCTGTTCGAGTACGCGCCCGTCGCGCTCGCCGTCGTCACCGTGATCGGCGCCATCACGGCGATTTTCGCCGCCTTGATCGCGATCACACAAACCGACATCAAACGGGTCATCGCGTACTCGACCATGAGCCAGCTCGGCTACATGTTCTTCGCCTGCGGCGTCTCGGCCTATTCGGCGGCCATCTTTCACTTGGCCACCCACGCTTTCTTCAAGGCGCTCTTGTTCATGGGCGCGGGCGCCGTCATCCACGCCATGTCCGACGAGCAAGATATGCGCCGCATGGGCGGCCTGTGGAAGCTGATTCCCGTGACCTACGGCTTGATGTGGGTGGGTAGCTTGGCGCTGGCCGGGATCCCGTTCTTCTCCGGTTTTTTCTCGAAAGACATCATTTTGGAATCGGCCTTTGCCGCGCATACCGGTCTGGGCCAGTTCGCGTTCTGGGCGGGCATCGCGGCCGCGGCCCTCACGGCCCTATATTCGTGGCGCCTGATCATTCTTACCTTCCACGGCAAATCGCGGGCGGACGAGCAAGTCCTGGCCCATGTGCACGAGGCGCCGCCGGTGATGACCATTCCGAACGTGCTGCTCGCGATTGGCGCTATCGGCGCCGGATATCTGTTGCTGCCGCTGGTCGCCGCCGACGGCGCGTTCTGGGGCGACGCCATCTTCGTTTTGCCCGGGCACGAGGCGCTCGAAGCGGCGCATCACGTCGATTTCTGGGTCAAGGCGCTACCGACCATCGTGGCCGTGCTCGGCATCGGCGCGGCTTATCTCGCCTACATGGCGTGGCCCGCCTTGCCGGGCGCCATCGCGGCGCGGCTGCGGCCCTTGTATCTGCTTTCCCTCAACAAGGGCTATGTCGACGAGCTCTACGACTTTGTCTTCGTTCGCCCGGCCATGTATCTCGGCCGCGGCCTGTGGAAACAGGGCGACGGCGCGGTGATCGACGGCGTCGGCCCGGATGGCTTGGCGGCCGCCGCCTTGGTCCTGGCGCGCCGGGCGGTTCGGCTGCAGAGCGGCTATCTCTATCACTACGCCTTTGCCATGTTGATCGGTCTGGCCGCGATCGTCACATGGTATTTGTTAGCCCGCACGTGATGGGAGCGGCATGACCGATTGGCCCATTCTTTCGACCGTCACGTTCCTGCCGCTGGTCGGGGCCGCGTTCATTTTTATGATTCGCGGCGACGAGCAGACCATCGCGCGCAATGCGCGTCATGTCGGGCTCTGGACCTCGGTCGTCACCTTCGCGCTGTCGCTCTTGGTGGTCGCACGATTCGACACCTCCACCGCGGACTTTCAGTTCGTGGAGAATGTCGCCTGGATCCCCGAATACAGCATCGGCTATCACCTGGGCGTTGACGGCATTTCGGTCTTCTTCCTGGTCCTGACCACTTTCCTGGTGCCGATTTGCCTGTTCTCGAGCTGGACTTCGGTCACGACCAGGGTGCGCGAATATGTGATCGCTTTCCTGATCATGGAAACGCTCATGGTCGGCGTCTTCTGCGCCCTCGATTTCATCATGTTCTACATTTTCTTCGAGGGCATGTTGCTGCCGATGTTCCTGATCATCGGGGTCTGGGGCGGCCGGGGCCGGGTCTACGCGGCGTTCAAGTTCTTCCTCTATACGCTGGTCGGCTCGGTGCTGTTCCTGTTGGCCATTCTCTTCATGTATCTCGAAGTCGGTACCACCGACATTCCGACTCTGCTCGAATACACCTTCGCGCCGGAGCTTCAGACCTGGCTCTGGCTCGCGCTGTTCGCGTCTTTCGCCGTAAAGGTTCCCATGTGGCCGTTCCACACTTGGTTGCCCGATGCGCATGTCGAGGCGCCCACGGCGGGGTCGGTGATTCTCGCGGGCATTCTCCTGAAGATGGGCGGCTACGGCTTCCTGCGCTTCTCGCTGCCCATGCTGCCGGACGCCAGCGTGTTCTTCATGCCTTTCATCTTCAGCCTCAGCGTGATCGCGATCATCTACACCTCGCTGGTCGCGTTGATGCAAGAAGACATGAAGAAGCTGATCGCCTATTCGTCGGTCGCTCATATGGGCATCGTGACGATCGGCATTTTCACCTTTACCGCCCAGGGCATCGAGGGTGGCATCATTCAGATGCTGAGCCACGGCATCGTCTCGGCCGCGCTGTTCCTCTGCGTCGGCGTTGTCTACGACCGCATTCATTCGCGCGAGATCGCGAGTTATGGCGGCCTGGTTCGACGCATGCCGGTCTACGCGGTCGTCTTTATGGTGTTTACGCTGGCGGCCGTCGGCCTGCCTGGAACCAGCGGCTTCGTCGGCGAGTTCCTGGTCATGGTCGGCATTTTCCAGGTCAATACCTGGGTCGCGGTGCTGGCGTTGACCGGAATCATCCTGGGCGCGGCCTATATGCTGTGGCTTTATCGGCGCGTTATCTTCGGCGAGCTCACCAAGGAAAATCTCAAGTCGATCACCGACCTAAATTGGCGCGAGATCGCCGTATTCGCGCCGCTCATCGGCCTGGCGTTGTTCATGGGCATCTATCCGACGCCGTTTCTCGAGGTGCTGCACGTGTCCGTCGCCCAGCTCATGGACCAGCCGGCCTTCGCCAAGCTTGGCGAAGGCGGGGTGAGCGTGGCGAGCGTGATCCCGGACCTGCCGTTCACCTCGGCGCTGAAGTAGGAAGGCTCGCATGACCGAATTGGCGAACCCCAACTACTTGGCGGCGCTGCCCGAGATGTTTCTGGCGGCGGCGGCGGCCGTCCTGCTCATGATCGGCGTCTTCGTCGGCAATCGCTCGACCACGGCGCTGACACTCTTGAGTGCCCTGGCGATGGCGGCGGCGTTCATCATGGTGCTGGTCGCGCCGGATGAGCGCGCCACGGCCTTTGGCGGCTTGTTCGTCACCGACACCTTCTCGACCTTCATGAAATGCCTGGTTTTGATCGGGGCGTCGGTCACGTTGATCATGGGGCTCGGCTATGTGAAACGGGAGGGCATGGCGCGCTTCGAGTTCCCGGTGCTGATCCTGTTCGCCTCGGTCGGCATGCTGATGATGATTTCGGCGAACGACCTGATCGCGCTCTATATCGGCCTCGAGCTGCAAAGCCTTTCGCTTTACATCCTTGCGGCCTTCCGGCGCGATGCCGTGCGCTCGAGTGAGGCCGGGCTGAAATATTTCGTGCTCGGCGCGCTTTCTTCGGGCTTCCTGCTTTATGGCTGTTCGATGGTTTACGGCTTCACCGGCGCCACCAATTTCGAGGCGATCGCGGCCGCGGTCGCCAGTGGCGGCGAAGCCGGAGCGGCCGGGCCGATCGGTATCCTGATCGGGCTGGTCTTCATCGCCGTCGCGCTGGCCTTCAAGATCTCGGCCGTGCCGTTCCATATGTGGACGCCCGACGTTTACGAAGGCGCACCGACCCCGGTTACGGCGTTTTTCGCCGCCGCGCCCAAGATCGCCGCGATGGCGCTTTTGCTTCGGGTATTTCTGGGACCGTTCCAGGAGCTGGTCGAGCAATGGGAGCAGATCATCCTCTTCGTCTCGATTGCCTCCATGGCGCTCGGCGCCTTGGCCGCGATCGGCCAAACCAACATCAAGCGGCTGATGGCTTACAGCTCTATCGGGCATGTCGGCTATGCACTGGTAGGGCTTGCGGCCGGCACGCCGGAAGGCGTCCGCGGCGTGATCATATATTTGACGATCTACATGGTCATGAGCCTCGGCGCCTTCAGCTGTATCCTGGCGATGCGCCAGAAAGGCCAGATGGTCGAGCAGATCTCCGATCTGGCCGGGCTCTCCAAGACCAATCCGCTGATGGCCTTCTCGTTCGCGGTTTTCATGTTTTCGATGGCGGGAATACCGCCGCTCGCCGGCTTCTTCGGCAAGCTCTACGTCTTTCTTGCGGCGATCGATGCCGGGCTCTACGGCCTCGCCATCGTGGGCGTTCTGACCAGCGTGGTGGGCGCGTTCTATTACATTCGCATCGTCAAGCTCATGTATTTCGACGAGCCCGCCGCGCCGCTAGACCGGCCGATCGGCGTCGAGCTCTCCGTCGTGCTGGCGGGGACCGGTATCGTGACGGTCCTATTCTTCGCCTATCCGACGCCAGTGCTGATCGGGGCGCAGGCGGCGGCGGCGTCGCTCTTTCCTTGAGGGTGCGGGCCCTACCGCCGTGTCCGCTCCGAGCCTTCCCGAGGGTTTTCGACTGCTCCGCTTCGAGGCGGTCGGTAGCACCAACGAAGAAGCCAAGAACCGCGCCAAGGCCGGCGCGCCCGACGGCACGGTGGTTTGGGCGCGGGAGCAGCGAACGGGTCGGGGTCGGCGCGGCAGTCGCTGGCACTCGCCGCCGGGCAATCTCTATAGCTCGACCGTTTTGCGGCCCGATTGCGATCCGCACGCCGCCGCGCAAGTTTCCTTCGTGGCGGCGCTTGCGGTCGCTGACCTGTTGGCCGCGCTGTTGCCGGAGACCGTCGAGATCCGTTGCAAGTGGCCCAACGATGTCTTGCTCTCCGGCCGCAAGGTTTCGGGTATTCTACTCGAGTCCTCGACCACGGCGGCGGGGCGCCTCGACTGGTTGGTGCTTGGCGTGGGCGTGAATCTGGTCCAGCATCCGGGTCTCGGCGGTCCGCACCCTTCGACCAGTTTGCGCGAGTTCGGCGGGCCCGAAGTGTCGGTGGAGACTGCGTTGGTGACCTACCTGGCGGCGCTCGCCGATTGGCGGGCACGTTGGCGGAACGCTGGCTTTTCGGTGATTCGTCGCGCCTGGTTGGCGCGGGCGTTCGGACTCGGCCGGCCGATCACCGTCAAGCTCGACCGAACCGCGCTCGAAGGGCGTTTTGCCGACCTCGACGCAACCGGGGCGCTCGTGCTCGAATTGCCGGATGGGGCGCGGCGTACGGTGACGGCCGGCGAGGTGTTTTTTCCGGACGCTGTGCAGGATACGGCTCATGCTGCTCGCGATTGACGTTGGCAATACCAATTCGGTGTTCGCCGTCTTTTCCCTCGAGCGCGCCGACATGGCTTTGCGCGGGCAGTGGCGCGCCGCCACCGACGCCAACCGCACGGCCGATGAATACGCGGTCTGGCTCGGTCAATTGTTGGCGGGCGCGGCGCTTAAGCTCGACGGTGTGACCGCGGCCATTATCTCTACCGTCGTGCCCCAAGGCCTGACGGCGCTGCGCGGCTTGTGCGAGCGCTATTGCGGTTGCGCGCCGCTGGTGATCGGCGAGCCAGGCGTTGACCTTGGCATCGGCGTTAACGTCGGCCGGCCGGAGGAGGTCGGTGCCGACCGCCTAGCCAACGCGGTGGGTGCGCACGCACGCTACGAAGGAGCCCTCATCGTCCTCGATTTCGGCACCGCGACGACCTTCGACGCGATCGCGCCGAACGGCGACTATGAGGGGGGCGTTATAGCGCCTGGCATCAACTTGTCGCTGGAAGCGCTGCATCGGGCGGCGGCGCAGCTCCCGCGCATCGCCGTATCGAAGCCCGAGCGTGTCATCGGCAAGGGGACGGTGGCGGCCATGCAATCGGGTATCTATTGGGGGTATGTCGGCCTGATCGAGGGTATCGTCGCGGGCATGAAGGCGGAATATGACGCTGCCATGACCACCGTGGCGACCGGCGGCCTGGCCTCGCTGTTCGCGGACGCGACCCGCGCCATCGATATCGACGATCCAGACCTGACCATCGCCGGATTGCTCGAGGTATTTCAACGCAACCGGCCCGAGCGCGCATGACCGACGCGCTCGCCCTCGATCCTGAGGCCCTGCATTTTCTGCCGCTTGGCGGGAGCGGCGAGATCGGCATGAACCTCAACCTCTACGGCTGCCGGGGCAAGTGGTTGATGGTCGACCTCGGCATCACCTTCGCCGATGCGGGGCTGCCTGGGGTGAATGTGATCGTCCCCGACCCGGCGTTCATCGAAGCGCACGCGGGCGACCTGCTCGGGCTGGTGTTGACCCATGCGCACGAAGACCATCTTGGCGCCGTACCTTATCTTTGGCCGAGGCTGCGCTGCCCGATCTATGCCACCCCGTTCACCGCTGCCGTGCTGCGCGGCAAGCTCGCGGACGCCGAGCTACTCGACCAGGTGCCACTGACCGAGGTGCCGCGTTCAGGCCGGCTGTCGCTCGATCCGTTCGCCATCGAATTCGTCTCCGTCGCTCACTCGATCCCGGAGGCTAACGCGTTGATCATCCGCACGCCGTTCGGCGATGTACTGCACACGGGCGATTGGAAACTCGATCCGGAGCCGCTGGTTGGCGGCGCAACCGACGAAGCGGCGCTCCGCGCGGCTGGCGACCGCGGGCTGCTGGCGATGATATGCGATTCCACCAACGTGCTGCGCGAAGGCGAATCGGGTTCGGAAGCGGCGGTGCGCGAGCGCCTGGTCGAGCTGGTGGGCCGCTGCGATAAGGGGCTCGCGGTGACGCAGTTCGCTTCCAATATCGCGCGCATGGCCTCTGTCGCCCACGCCGCGCAGGCCAGCGGGCGCGAGCTGGTGCTGGTGGGACGCGCGCTTTGGCGTTACGCCGCCGCCGCTCAACAGACCGGATATCTCGACGAGTCCGTACGGCTCTTGCGCGAGGAGGAGGGGGCGGAGCTGCGACCGCGCGACGTGCTCTATCTGTGCACCGGCTGCCAGGGCGAGCCACGCGCGGCGATGGCCGGGATCGCGGCGGACACGCGCCGCGCGGTCAAGCTGACGACGGGCGATACGGTGATCTTCTCCTCCAAGGTCATTCCCGGCAACGAGCGCGCCATCGTGCGCGTGCATAATCGTCTGGTGCGGCGCGGCATCGCGGTAATCGCCGAAGAGGACGCCGCCGTGCACGTCTCGGGCCATCCCTGCCGCGACGAAATGGCGCGCATGTATCGCTGGGCCCGCCCCCGAATCGCGGTACCGGTGCACGGCGAGGCGCGGCACCTCAGCGAACACGCGGCGTTCGCCGAGCAGCTGCAAGTGCCCGAGAGCGTCGTCATCGGCAACGGCGACGTGCTGCGGCTCGCGCCCGGGTCGCCGGAAGTTGTCGAGGCGGTGCACGCCGGCCGACTGGCGGTCGACGGCACCCGGCTCGTGCCGCCCGACCATGCCTCGATCCGGGCGCGCCGCCGCCTGATGCAAAACGGCGTGGTGTTTATCGCGCTTGTGCTCGACCGCGGCGGCAAACTGGTCGCGGATCCGAACGTCGCCGCCCAGGGCATCATCGATACGGATGAGGACGCGCCGGCTCGGGCCGAGGTTGCCGCCGCCGCGCGCGCCGCCATCGGCGCGTTGCGGGGAGCGCAGGCGCGGGACGTCGAGGCGATTCGCGAAGCGGCACGCGTTACGGCGCGGCGCGCGCTGCTCGCCAGCCACAGCCGGCGGCCCGTGATCGACGTGCAGATCGTACGGGTATAAGGCATGATCGGGAGCCTCAATCACGTCGCCATCGCGGTGCCGGATCTCGAGAGCGCGTGCCGGCTTTACCGCGACATCCTCGGCGCGGTCGTCTCGGCGCCCGTCGCGATGCCGGCGCACGGCGTCACCACCGTTTTCGTGGACTTGCCCAACACCAAGATCGAGCTGCTTCAGGCGCTTGGCGAGGATTCGCCGATCGCCGGTTTCCTCGCGCGCCGGCCCGAGGGCGGCATTCATCATGTCTGCTACGAGGTGGACGACATCATCGCCGCGCGCGACCGGCTGCTTGCCGCCGGTACCCGGGTGCTCGGCGACGGCGAGCCTCGTCTCGGCGCCCACGGCAAGCCCGTGTTGTTTCTGCATCCCAAGGATTTTTGCGGCACCCTGATCGAGCTCGAACAAGCCTGATATCAAGCAGCGGTATAAGCCATGGGCGCGCTCAGCATCATTCTGATTTTTGTTATCTTCTGGTGGATTGCCTGGTTCATCGTGCTGCCCTTCGGCATCAAGACCGTTGAAAATCCCGAGCCCGGCCATACCGAGAGCGCGCCGGTCAAGCCGCGGCTGTGGCTAAAGGCGGCCGTCACGAGCGGCATTTCCGCCGTGATCACCGGCGCCATCGTGGCCGTCGTCGCAGCGGGCTGGCTGTCGCTCCAGGATTTCGCCGAATGAGCGCGCATTATTGCGACGCTGCCCCGGGGCATCCCTATCACGGCCCCTATCACGACACGGAATACGGCTTCCCGATTCGGGACGACAACGCGCTGTTCGAGCGCCTCATGCTCGAGATCAACCAGGCCGGGCTGTCGTGGCTGACCGTCCTCAAGAAACGGAGCGCCTTTCGGGCGGCCTTCGATGGCTTCGATATCGACAAGGTGGCGCGCTATGGCGAGCGCCAGCGTGCCCGGTTGCTCCGGGACGCGGGCATCATCCGCAATCGGCTCAAGGTCAACGCCGCGATCGAGAACGCCCGGCGCCTGGTGACGATTGGCGAGACCGATGGCGGCTTCACCCGGTGGCTCGACTTCCATCACCCCCGCGCACTTGCCGCTTGGGTCAAGCTGTTCCGGGCCACCTTCAAATTCACCGGGCCCGAGATCGTGCGCGAGTTTCTGGTCAGTACCGGCTATCTACCCGAGGCGCACCGCAAGGACTGCCCGGTGTTCGCGACGATTGCAATCCTGGGCCCAGCTTGGATGAAGGTGCCATAGAGCAATTCAAGATCGAACGGCGCCGGCCCGCACCCCCTCCCGGTCGCCCTAAGCGTACACTGCCATGGGCGGCCGGGAGGGGGTGCGGGCCGGCGCGACCCCACGCCAGTGGGCAAGGCCCTAATCGGCCATTTCCGTCACCCGTGGCCGGAAGGCGGCGGTCGGCGCGGGTTCGCTGTGGACAGCGGGTTCGCTGTGGATATAAGCGTCGCAGCGCTCCCGCGCGACAGAGTCTCGCATCTGCTCGGGCGGGCTCTTCATGTAATACGCGGAGACTGCCTTCAGGGGGCCCGCGAGGCCGCGCTTTAGGCCAAGCATGGCACAGCGGACCGCGTCAATGACGACGCCCGCGCTGTTCGGCGAATCCTGGACCGAGAGACGGAGTTCGAGCTCGATCGGCGCGCCACCGAAGCCTTGGCCCTCCATGCGGATAAAGCAAACCTTGTTGTCCCCCTGCCATGGTACGTAATCCGACGGTCCGATATGGATATCGCGCGCGGGCAGCCGTATGTCGAGCTGGGATTGCACGGATTCCGTTTTCGAATGCTTCTTTGACAACAGCCTGTCGTGCGCCAGCATGTTGAGGAAATCGGTGTTGCCGCCCGTGTTGAGTTGATAGGTGCGGTCGAGATTGTATCCCCTGTCACCGAAGAGGCGGGTCAACGTGCGGTGCACGATGGTCGCGCCCACTTGGCTTTTGATGTCGTCGCCAATGATCGGCAGACCCGCGTCGCGAAACTTGGCGGCCCAAGCCGAGTCAGAGGCGATGAAAACCGGAACGCAGTTGACCATCGCAACGCCGGCGTCCAGACACGCTTGCGCGTAGTGCCGGACCGCCATTTCCGAACCGACCGGAAGGTAGCAGACAAAGACCTCCGCGCCGGTCTTGCGGAGCAGCCCGGCCACGTCGACTGGCTCCTGTTCCGCGGGCCGAAACGCCTCATCCTCGTCGTAGTCATTCATGTGCGGTGCGACGCCGTCGAGGATCGGTCCCATTTGAACGGTCACGCCCGACGAGGGAAGCTCGCTCTGGAATACCATCGCGCAGTTTGGTTTGGCGAAGATGGCCTGGTGCAGCGGCTGACCGACCTTGCGGCGATCGATATCGAAGGCCGCCACGACGTTCATATCCCCCGGCCGATAGCCCCCGATGTTGGGATGCATGAGACCATCTAACTCTTTGTTCTCGCGGTGCTTATAATATTCGATGCCTTGAATCAAAGAGCTCGCGCAATTCCCGACACCTGCAACCGCAACCTTGATGGCCCCCATAATTCTTTCGCTCCTTTTCAAGAATATTTATCGCCAACCGGAAAATGGTTGAAAGTATATCCGGCTAGACTTTGTTGTATTCGTCAAGTTTTCGACCACACAGCCGGACTGTGGGCGCACACAGTCCACTTTGCGAAGTCGCTCGGCGTCGGGTCGCATATTATTTTTTTTTACCGATGCCGCCGATTTCGGTCATCTTTTGTTCGTTTCAGTATGATGCCCGACGTAATAACTGTATAACAATGATGGGAGCCGCTTTCAAGCGCTGTGCCGCGTTTAAGGCACATCGCCGCGCTGTCGCCAAGTCGGCTGCACGGGGGGCCAGGGCACCGGCCCCGGCCGCCGTGGGGGTCTGGGCGGCGCGCAATTCGACAAAGGTTCGACAGGGATATGACTGACCAGAGTGCGATGTATGACCATTTCTCGGAGGTCGCCGATGTCTACCGGGATGTGAGGACCACGGATTTGGCGCCGATCCATCACATTCGCGACCGGCTGACGCAACGGGACAAGGTGATGGCGGCGGACATCGGTTGCGGCGCCGGACGCTATGATCGTCTGCTATTCGAGCATCTCCCGAACCTTCATCTCATCTGTATCGACGCAAATCCCGAGATGCTCGAGCGGCTTAACCGCTATCTCAGCGCCAGCGGCATTCGCGATTTCGAGAGTCGGGCTTCGCGCGTGGAGGAGCTGGAGTTGCCGGACTCCGCGCTCGACTGCGTCTTTACCTTCAACGCCGTACACCACTTTGATTTTCCGATCTTCCTCAGCAAGGCGCAGCAGGCCATAAACCAGGAGGGGCGAATATTCGTTTACACGCGCACGCCGCGTCAGAACGCGCAGTCCGTTTGGGGGCGCCACTTTCCCGACTTTCCCGAAAAGGAAGCGCGGCTCTATGACCTTGAACGGATGAAGGGTTGGATCGGAGAAACGCGCGGTCTTCGGCTCTGCGAGGCAAGGGCGTTCCGCTACGCGCGCCAGTCGAGCCTCGAGCGCCTGTTGGAACAGGTGCGCAGCAAGCACTACTCCACGTTCTCATTGTACGCCTCCGATGCCCTTGAAATCGCGATCGAAGGGTTCACCGACAATATTCGCCGGCATTTCGACGATCTGTCCTGCATCGCGTGGCACGACGAAAATACGCTGCTGGAGATCGCGCGCGACTGAATTGCCGGTGGGGGGCTCGAAACTCACTTGGGATGACATCCTAACGATTGCTTAACCAGCGCCCGGTAGCGTACCCGCCATGAAAGCAATGGCGGCCTTAACCATCATGACAATGACCCTCTGGGCGCTGCCCGCCGGCGCCGAAGAGGTCGCCGAAGAGGTGCAGGTGGACGCCGATGTCTGCCGCTCGTTGACCGCGCATCAGGCGCGCGACGACGTGGCCTATCGGCTTGGCGTCGATGCCAGCGGCAACGCGGTGGCGTCCGCCGATCTCGAAAGCAGCGGCGGGCTCGATTTGGGCGCGGACCACGAATACTCGATCCCCCTCACGACGCTGCTCGGCGACTACGTCGATGCCAGCGCCGGGACGTCACTCGAGCCCATCGGCAAATCCGAGATCGGCATCGGGACGGTCACAATGAAGAACGGCGAGGTCTATTTCAACGACCGCCCGCTGGGCTCATCGCAGAAACACGCCATTGCCGAGGCCTGCCGGAAGATGCAGGAGCAAGACGGCTAGGGTTTTTCACCGCTTGCCTCGGCTGGCGCCATTCAATCTGGAAATGTTCTAACGCCTCGGGCCCGTTGCGCTTTGGCTCGCCATTAGGCATATAGTCGGGCGCGGCAACCGGGGGGCAGCGCGAGAACGGGCCATGCGGCTATCCGACTATTTTCTGCCGACACTGAAGGAGAATCCGAGCGAGGCGCAAATCGTCTCGCATCGGCTGATGTTGCGCGCGGGCATGGTCCGCCAATCGAGCGCCGGGATCTATAGCTGGCTGCCGATGGGCCTGAGGGTGCTGCGCAAGGTCGAAGGCATCGTGCGCGACGAGATGGACGCGGCCGGGTGCCAGGAGATCTTGATGCCCGCCATCCAGCCGGCGGAACTTTGGCAGGAAAGCGGCCGCTACGAGGATTATGGCAAGGAAATGCTGCGCATCACCGACCGTCACGAGCGAGCCATGCTGTTCGGGCCGACCCACGAAGAGGTGGTCACCGACATCTTCCGTAGCAGCGTGCGCAGCTACCGCGACCTGCCGAAGAACCTCTATCAGATTCAATGGAAGTTTCGCGACGAGGTCAGGCCGCGTTTCGGCGTCATGCGCGGCCGGGAATTCTTCATGAAGGACAATTACTCCTTCGATCTGGACTATGCCGGGGCGCTGCGTTCGTACAATCGAATGTTCGTGGCCTATTTGCGGACCTTCGCGCGGCTCGGCCTGACGCCGATTCCCATGCAAGCGGACAGCGGTGCCATCGGCGGCGACCTCAGCCACGAATTCATCGTTCTGGCCGAAACCGGCGAAAGCGCCGTCTATTGCGACCGGGCCTGGCTCGAGACCGATCCACTGGAGCTGGAGATCGATTACGACGCCGACCTTCAGCCCATCGTCGACCGGTGGACGCAGCTTTACGCCGCGACCGACGATAAGCACGACCCCGCGACCTGCAAGGTCGCGCCCGATCGGCTGTTCGAGGGCCGCGGCATCGAGGTCGGCCACATCTTCTATTTCGGCACCAAATACTCGGCCTCGATGGGCGCTGTGGTCAGGGACGAGAACGGTAAGGACACCGCCGTTGAGATGGGCTCTTACGGCATCGGGGTTTCGCGTCTGGTTGGCGCCATTATCGAGGCGAGCCACGATGACGCGGGTATCGTCTGGCCCGAGGCGGTGGCGCCGTTTCGGGTCGGGATGATCAATTTGCGGAGCGGCGATGAGGCCTGCGACCGCGCCTGCGAGGCGCTGTATGGCGCCCTCGCCCAGGCCGATGTCGCGGTCCTGTACGACGACCGCGACGAGCGCGCCGGGGTCAAGTTCGCCGAGATGGATCTGATCGGCCTGCCGTGGCAGATCGTCGTCGGTCCGCGCGGCGTCAAGACCGGCAGCGTCGAGCTCAAGGAGCGCGGCTCCGGTGAGCGCGAGGAGCTGTCGTCCGAGGCCGTGCTCGCTCGGTTGACGTAGCGACCGGGCAGGCGAGGGGAGCGCGCATGTTTTCAGCCTTCGAGCGCATGGTCGCGTTTCGCTATTTGCGGGCACGGCGGCAGGAAGGCTTTGTCTCCGTGATCGCCCTGTTCTCGCTCATGGGCATTTTCCTCGGCGTCGGCACATTGATTGTCGTCATGTCGGTCATGAACGGCTTTCGCGACGAGCTGCTGTCGCGAATTCTGGGGCTGAACGGACACATGGCGGTGCAGTCGTTCGAGACCGCCCTGGTGGATTTCGATCCGCTCGCTGACGCCATGCGCCGGATCGAGGGTGTGGTCAGCGTCACGCTCATCATCGAGGGACAAGTGATGGCCACCGCCCGGGGGCACGCGACCGGTGCGCTGGTGCGCGGCGTGCGCGGCACCGACATCGCCAATCGCCCGCTCATCGCCGACAACATCGTGTCCGGTTCGCTCGAGGCGTTCGCTCAGGGGCAGGGGATTCTCGTCGGCGATCGGCTCGCCCGGCGCCTCGGGGCTGGGTTGGGCGACCGCATCACGCTGATCTCGCCCGAAGGTACTGCGACCGCCTTCGGCACGGTCCCCCGCGCGCGGGGCTATCCCATCGTGGCGACCTTCGATGTCGGCATGTTCGAATATGACAGCTCGTTCGTCTTCATGCCGCTGCCCTTGGCGCAGGTCTATTTCAAGCTGACCGACGCGGTCACCGGGCTCGAGATCATGATCGACGACGCCGACCGCGTGGGCGTCATGCGCGCGCCCGTGCTGCGGGCGATCGATGGGCGCGCTCACCTGGTCGATTGGCGCCAAAGCAACGCCCATTTCTTCAATGCGCTTCAGGTCGAGCGCAATGTCATGTTCGTGATTCTCACACTGATTGTGCTGGTTGCCGCCTTCAATATCATTTCGGGCTTGATCATGGTGGTGAAGGATAAGGGCCGTGATATCGCCATCTTGCGGACGATGGGCGCGACCCGCGGCATGATCATGCGGATATTTTTCATGAACGGGGCCAGCATCGGCGTCGTGGGAACGCTGCTCGGGGTCGCGGGCGGCGTCGCCTTTGCCGCCAATATCGACGCTATCCGATTGTTCCTGGAAGGGCTTTCGGGGGCGGAGCTATTTGCGCCGGAAATCCGCTTTCTTTCGAAACTACCCGCCAAGATCGACGCCGGCGAGGTGGCCGCGGTGGTCGCCATGACGCTTGGTCTCTCCTTCCTCGCCACGATCTACCCGTCTTGGCGGGCCGCTCGGCTCGATCCGGTGGAGGCGCTGCGCTATGAGTGAGCCGGCCGGGAGCGGCCAGGTTATCGCGCTCCAAGAGGTCGTGCGGACTTTCATGCAAGGCGCCGCGCCACTCGAGATCCTACGCGGCGCCTCGCTCGCCATCGGCACCGGCGAGGTGATCGCCCTCACCGGGCCGTCCGGCGCCGGCAAATCCACGCTCTTGCAGATTGCCGGGCTCCTCGAGCGCCCCACCGCTGGCGAGGTTTGCATCGAGGGCGAGCCATGCGGGCGCATGAGCGACCGCCGACGCACCCAGATTCGACGCCAGAAGCTCGGCTTCGTCTACCAATTTCACCACCTGCTACCCGAGTTCTCGGCCTTGGAGAATGTCGTTCTGCCACAAATGATTGCGGGGGTCGGGCGGCGCGAGGCACGGGTGCGCGCGCGGGCGCTCTTGGCGCAGCTTGGTCTCACCGAGCGCGAAAGCCACCGGCCGGCGCGGCTCTCCGGCGGCGAGCAGCAACGTGTCGCGATCGCGCGAGCCATGGCCAACGAGCCTATTCTGCTGCTCGCCGACGAGCCGACCGGGAATCTGGACCAGGAAACGGCGCAGTCCGTGTTCGACGAATTGCTGGCGATCGTGCGCGAAACCGGTCTCTCGGCGCTTATCGCGACCCATAATCCGAACTTAGCCCGGCGGATGGATCGTGGCGTGGCGATCGAGGCAGGCGTGCTGGTGGAGCGCTAGCCGAGAAGCGCGCCTAATAAAGCCCGGTCTTGTAGTTGTCCTCCACGAAGTCGTCGCCTTCCTTGATTTCCTCCTCGGTCGGCGGCTTGTCCGGCGGCGCTGCTTGCTCCAGGATCATTTGCGCGAGCGAAGGAAATTCGCGCCGGTCTTGCTTGGCGTCTTCGTCCCACAGTTTGGAGCGTTTGAAGGCCTTGGCGCAGTGTAAGAACGCCTCCTCGACCTCAACCTTGATCCCCACCTTCGGTGGTTTGCCGCGCACTTCACTTTGCCGCATGAGATCTTCGTCATAGACGACCGTCGCCTTGCCGTTGACCCGCAGCGTGTCGTCGAAGCCGGGCACCAGAAACAGCAACCCGATATTGGGGTTCTCGATGATATTGGTCATCGTATCCAGCCGGTTGTTGCCCGGCCGGTCGGGGATGAACAGCGTGTTGTCGTCCAGCACCGTGACGAAGCCTGGCGGGTCGCCACGCGGCGAGACGTCGGCCTTGCCATTCTTGCCGCTGGTGCCGATACAAAGGAAGGGGGCGCGCGCGATGAACGCCTTGGCGTATTTGTCGAGCTTCGGAAGGCACTTTTTTATGGCAAGCTCCATGGTTTCGCCCATGGTCTCGCGGAGTGTGCCTTCCGAGTCGTAGATTTTGCTCGCGTCAATGTCGGCCATAACCTGATCCGTACGCCTGTATTGTTGTGGGTCGCTTGCCTGGAACTATAACAAAGCCGCCAGGCACGGGATATAGAGGCCGTGGACGGCGCCGTTGCCGGCCTGTTCACGGTGACAATACGCGGCCCCTGTGGAATCAATCATCGCAATCGCCGGAGGTCATTCGTCCTCGATGCCGCACGCCGATTTCGTTCACCTACGGGTTCACACCGCCTATTCGCTCTCGGAAGGCGCCATCAAGGTCGTCGAATTGGCGGCGCGCTGCCGCGCCGAGCGCATGCCGGCTGTCGCTATCACTGACCGCGGAAACTTGTTCGGGGCCCTCGAATTCTCGCTCGAATGCGAGCAAGCGGGGGTTCAACCGATCATCGGCAGCGAGATCGCGGTACGCCACTCGGCGGGCGATGGCCCTCGGCGGGGTGGTGGCGGCCACGACGCGCCGCCGGACTGGCTCGTCTTGTTGGCGCAAAACGAAGCGGGCTACGCCAACCTCATGGCGTTATCCAGCAAGGCTTTTCTGGAAACGGAGTCGGGCGAGGCGCCGCAGGTCGAGCTGGCCGATCTTGAGGCACATTCGGAAGGGTTGATCGCGCTCACCGGCGGGCCGAGCGGGCCGATCGGCCGGCTGCTTCTGGAAGGGCAGGCGCAAGCGGCGCGCACGCTGCTCATGCGGCTCGCGGCCGCCTTTCCGGGACGGCTCTATGTCGAGCTGATGCGCCACGGGCTCGACGAAGAAGAGCGTATCGAGCCGGCCCTGCTCGACCTCGCTTTCGAGTTCGAGCTGCCGCTGGTCGCGACCAACGACACCTATTTCTCCGAGCCCGATATGTTCGAAGCCCATGACGTGCTGCTCTGCATTGCCCAGGGCGTTCACGTGGACGATACTCGCCGGCGGCGCCTGACGCCCGATCATGGCCTGCGTTCGGCGGCAGAGATGCAGGCGCTGTTCGCCGACCTGCCCGAGGCGGTGAACAACACCCTAGTCGTCGCGCGGCGCTGCGCCTTTATGGTGCCGAAGCGCGATCCCATCCTGCCGCCTTATCCGCTGGTCGATGACGGCGGCGAGGCCGATGCGTTGCGCACGCTCGCCCGCGCCGGCTTGGCGCGCCGCCTCGAGGCCCAGCTATTCACCTCCGAAATGGACGAGGCGGATCGAACCGGCGTGGCCAAAGCCTATTGGGAACGCCTGGAATACGAGCTGAACGTGATCATCGATATGAAGTTTCCCGGCTATTTCCTGATCGTCGCGGACTTCATCCGGTGGGCCAAGGAACACCACATTCCGGTCGGTCCGGGACGCGGCTCGGGCGCCGGCTCGGTGGTGGCCTGGGCGCTCTCGATCACCGATCTCGATCCCTTGCGCTTTGGTCTCTTGTTCGAACGCTTTCTCAATCCGGAGCGGGTCTCGATGCCGGATTTCGACATCGATTTCTGCCAGGACCGCCGCGATGAGGTGATCGCCTATGTTTGCCAGCGTTACGGTGCCGACCGGGTGGCGCAGATCATCACCTTCGGCAAGCTCCAGGCGCGTGCCGTGTTGCGCGATGTCGGCCGCGCGCTCGGCATGGCCTACGGCCACGTCGATCGGATTTGCAAGCTGGTGCCCTACATCCCGGCGAATCCGGTCTCGTTGCAGCAGGCGATCGACGGGGAGCCCCAGCTTCAAGCCATGCGCGATGACGACCCGGCGGTGACGCGCCTGCTCGCGATTGCGTTGCGCCTCGAGGGGTTGTACCGGCATGCCTCCACCCATGCCGCCGGCGTGGTCATTGGCGACCGCCCCCTGAACGAACTGGTGCCGCTCTACCGCGATCCGCGTTCCGACATGCCGGTGACGCAGTTCTCGATGAAATACGCCGAAATGGCCGGCCTCGTGAAATTCGACTTCCTCGGTTTGAAAACGCTCTCGGTGCTGGACCGGACAGTCCAGCTCATCGCCCGAGGCGGCGATCAGGTCGATCTGGCCACGATCCCGTTCGACGATGCGCCGACCTACGAGACGATGTCGCGCGGCGAGACCCTCGGCGTGTTTCAGTTTGAGAGTTCCGGCATGCGCGACCTGCTGCGCGAGGCCGGCGTTCACAATATCGAGGATGTTATCGCCCTGATCGCACTCTATCGGCCCGGGCCGATGGAAAACATTCCGAAATACATTGCCTGTAAGCGTGGCAAGGAAAAGCCCGAATTCCTGCACGAGACGATCGAGCCCATCACCGCCGACACCTATGGGGTCATCATCTATCAAGAACAGGTGATGCAGATCGCCCAGGCGTTCGCGAGCTTCAGCCTGGGCCAAGCGGATCTGCTGCGCCGCGCCATGGGCAAGAAGATCAAGGCCGAGATGCGGGCGCAACGCGGCACCTTCATCGATGGCGCGATGCAGAACGGCGTGCCCCGCGCGCGAGCCGAATATGTCTTCGACCTGGTCGACAAATTTGCCGGATATGGCTTCAACAAGGCTCATTCTGCGGGCTACGCGCTGGTCGCGTATCAGACGGCCTATTTGAAGGCCAATTATCCGGTCGAGTTTCTCGCGGCCTCGATGAGCTTCGAGCTCAACAACACCGACAAGATCGGCCTGTTCCGCCAGGAGCTCGATCGCCTCGGCATCGCGCTCCTGGCGCCCGATATCAACGCCTCCGAGGTTGCCTTCGCGGTCGAGGGGCCCCCGCCGGACGGGCCGGACGGGTCGAACGGGATCCGCTATGCCCTCGCGGCGATCAAGAATGTCGGCGCTCAGGCCATGCGGTCGGTGGTGCGGGAGCGCGAAGCCAACGGCCCCTACGCCGACTTGTTCGATTTCGCCTCCCGCTTGGATAACCGGATCGTAAACAAGCGTCAGCTCGAGAACCTGGCCCGCGCGGGCGCCTTCGATTGCCTGAACCCCAATCGCCGCCAAGTCTACGAGGCGGTCCAGACGCTCATGCATCATGCCGGACGCACCGCCGCGGAGCGGGAGAGCAATCAGGTGTCGCTCTTCGAGGGCGAGGCCGCGGGGTACGCGGCGCCGTCCGACCTGCCGGAGGTGCCCGATTGGCCGCCGCTCGAGCGTCTCATGCACGAACAACAGGCGGCTGGCCTCTATCTCTCCGCCCATCCGCTGGATGGCTACGACGCGGATCTGGCGCGCCTCGGCGTGACGCCTTTGCAGGATGTCGCGGCGCAGCTCGCCAGGGGCACCACGCGCTTTCGCATCGCCGGCGTGGTGATGGGCGTTCAGGAGCGCAGCGCCGGCCCACGGCGCTACGCCTTCGTGCAGCTTTCGGACCCGGGCATGAGTTGCGAGGTGGCTGTGTTCCAAGAGGTTCATGCCGTCGCTCGCGAGATCCTGGAGCCTGGCCGCGCGGTGCTCATGACCGCCAATGCTCGCGCCGAAGGCGACAGCGTCAAACTCACGGCGCAAACCGTGGACGATTTGGCGCATCGCGTCGCCGGGCGCCTGAGCGGCTTCTCGATCCGCCTTAAGGACGCCGAGCCGCTGGCCCGGCTAAAGGCCATCCTGGATCGTGAGGGCGACGGGCGGGGGCAAATCGCGCTGGTGGTGGAGACCGCTGCCGAACGGGCCGTGGCCATCGACTTGCCCACAGGCTACGCGCTTACGCCGGCGCTCCGTGCCGAGCTGGGGGCCTTGCCCGGAATTCTCTCCATCCAGGATCTCTAGCGCGCGCAGGACCGCCGCCAAAAGCCGAAACTCCTTGCCTTTCGGGACCTGGGAGGCTATCTAGCCGTAACCCCGGCTGAGCCGGGAATTCGCACGCGGACCCGCGGCGCGGCCATGCTTTATTGGCGTACGCCGATCCGGTGTCTGGGCCTCGGCCCCGACCTTTGTGTCTGCGGAGGGTTAACCGGAGAAGGACGCGACCCATGGCCTTGCCAGAGTTCACGATGCGCCAGCTGCTTGAGGCTGGCGTGCATTTCGGTCATCAGACGCGACGCTGGAACCCCAAGATGGCACCCTATCTGTTTGGGGTGCGCAACGGCGTGCATATCATCGACCTCGAGCAGACGGTTCCCCTGCTGCACCAGGCACTGGTCTCTCTCCGGGACGTCGCCGCCGGTGGCGGGCGCGTGCTCTTCGTCGGCACCAAGCGCCAAGCAGCGGAGCCGATCGCCGAGGCCGCCAAGCGCTGCGGGCAGTATTACGTCAATCACCGCTGGCTCGGCGGCATGATGACCAATTGGAAGGCGATTTCCCAGTCGATCAAGACCTTGCTCGACCTGGAGCGCAAGCTCGCCGACGAGAACATCGGCTTGACCAAGAAGGAATTGCTCCGGCTGACGCGCCGTTGCAACAAACTCGAGCGGGCCCTTGGCGGCATCAAGGAGATGGGCGGCTTGCCCGATATTCTGGTCATGCTCGACACCAACAAGGAAGAGATCGCCGTTTTGGAGGCGCGCAAGCTGAATCTCCCGGTCGTGGCGGTCGTAGACAGCAATTGCGATCCCGATCCCATCGCGTACCCGATTCCGGGTAATGACGACGCGATCCGGGCGATTAACCTGTACTGCGATTTGTTCGCGCGTGCCGTGCTCGATGGCCTGCAGCAGGAGATGGCGGCCACCGGGACCGATTTGGGCGAGGCGGAAGAAGTGCTCGAAGAGAATTTGCCCCCGGAACAGGAACCGCAGAAAGAGCAGAAACAGGAACCGCAGAAAGAAGAGGGACGAGTTCTCGAGACGACCACGGTCCCCGAGGCTGGCGCGGCTGCTCAGTCCGCGGCGACAGGCGAGTCCGGGGTTGGCGGTGAAGCCGCCGCCACCGAGGCCGCCGCCACCGAGGCCGCCGCCACCGAGGCCGCCGCCACCGAAGCCGCCACCACCGAGGCCGCCGCCACTGAGGCCGCCGCCACCGAGGCCGCCGCCACCGAGGCCACCGCCACCGAAACCGCCGCCACCGAAACCGCCGCGACTGAGGCCGCCGCCACCGAAACCGAGGGCGGCGACAAGGCCTAGCGCGCGGACGGGGCCGAAGCGCGAGACGCGCCGTCCCCCACCGGAGCGACGTGGCGCCGGTCGTGGCGCCATCCTCGAGGAGAACGAAACCATGGCTCAAATCACGGCGGCGCTGGTCAAGGAGCTGCGCGAAAAGACGGGCGCCGGCATGATGGATTGCAAGGCCGCGCTCACCGAGACCGGTGGCGAGGTCGAGACGGCGGTCGACTGGTTGCGGAAAAAGGGCTTCTCGGCGGCGGCCGAGAAGGCGGGTCGCGTCGCCGCCGAAGGCTTGGTCGGTCTCGCCACGGACGATCGCAGCGGTGCGCTGGTGGAAATCAACTCGGAAACCGATTTCGTCGCGCGCAACGAAACCTTTCAGGAGCATGTTCGGGAAATCGCCAGCCTCGCGCTCGCGTCCGGCGGCGACCTGAACAAGCTGCGCGCCGCGGCTTATCCGGGCGCGGGCCGCACGGTCGAGGAAGAGATTACCCACCTGGTGGCGACGATTGGGGAAAACATCAACCTGCGGCGCTGCGTTGCGCTGACAACCTCGAACGGCTTGATTGCCAGCTACATACACAGTGCCAGCGCCTCGAATCTGGGGCGGATCGGCGTGCTCGTCACGCTCGAGGGCGCGCCGCCGTCCGACCCGTTGCGCCAACTCGGCCATCAACTCGCCATGCATATCGCCGCCGCCAAGCCGCAGGCGGTGTCGCCCGCGGATCTCGATGCCACCCTCGTCGAGCGTGAGCGGGCGGTGCTAGCAGAGCAGGCGAAGGCCTCCGGAAAGCCGGACAACATCATCGAGAAGATGGTTGAGGGGCGCTTGCGGAAGTTCTATCAGGAGATAGTATTGCTGGAGCAGACTTGGGTGATCGACGGTGAAACGAAGGTTGCCAAGGTGATCGAAGCGGTGGGGAAGGACGTGGGCGCGGCGGTGCAGGTCGGCGGGTTCGTGTGCTACGCGCTGGGCGAAGGCATCGAACGCAAAGACGAGGATTTCGCCGCGGAGGTAGCCGCGCAGCTCGGCTCATAGATTCCGCGACCGCAGGCACTGCAGGGCCGGAACCGAAACGCATTCCGCTCGGGCGATTCGGCTGATGGGCGCTTCGCGGTTCGCCGCGCAGGCCGAAATCGCGTAACCGATACGAGAGTACAGATGTCGCCAGCCCCTCGTTATCAGCGCGTTCTCCTCAAGATCTCGGGCGAAGCATTGATGGGGGACGAGCGCTACGGTATCGACAACCAGACGGTTGATCGCATCGCCGGCGATCTTCGCGACGTTCGTGCGACAGGCGTTCAACTGTGCGCGGTGGTGGGCGGTGGAAACATATTTCGCGGCATTTCCGGGGCCACGGCGGGAATGGAACGGGCCAGCGCCGACTATATCGGCATGTTGGCGACAGTCATGAATGCGCTCGCCATGCAGCACGCTTTGGAGCGAATCGGGGTTCCGACCCGAGTCTTATCGGCGATTCCGATGGCGGCCATTTGCGAACCCTATGTCCGTCGGCGAGCGGTCCGTCATATGGAAAAAAATCGTGTGGTGATCTTCGCCGCCGGCACGGGCAATCCGTATTTCACCACCGATACCGCTGCCGCGTTGCGAGCCGCGGAAATGGGCTGCGACGCTTTGTTGAAAGGCACCAAGGTGGACGGGGTCTATTCGGCCGACCCGCAAACCGATGCCGAGGCCGAGCGCTATGAACGCCTTAGCTATTTGGATGTTCTGTCCCAAGACCTTAAGGTCATGGATGCGGCGGCAATATCACTAGCGCGCGAAAATCACATCCCCATTGTGGTATTCTCGATCCGGCGGCCAGGTGGGCTCAGAAACGTGTTGGAAGGCAAGGGCCCGTTTACGATCATCGGCGAAAAGGATTGATGCCGTGGCTGATCCGGATGTCGACGATTTGGAACGACGCATGAAGGGTGCGGTGGAGGTGCTCCGCCATGAGTTCGCCGGGTTGCGCACCGGGCGCGCCTCTGTCAGCCTGCTGGAGCCGATTGTCGTCTCGGCCTACGGTGCCGAGATGCCGCTCAACCAGGTGGCGACGATCGGCGTTCCGGAACCGCGCATGCTCAGCGTTCAGGTTTGGGACCGTGGCCAAGTCCAGGCTGTCGAGAAGGCGATCCAGAGTTCGGGGCTTGGGCTCAACCCGATCATCGAGGGGCAGACCCTGCGGATTCCGATTCCCGAACTAAACGAGGAGCGCCGGGCGGAGTTGGCGCGCGTGGCCGCCAAATATGCCGAACAGGCAAAGGTATCGGTGCGTAACGTGCGGCGCGCGGGCATGGATCAGCTCAAGAAAATGGAGAAATCCAGCGAGCTGAGCAAGGACGATTCCCGGATTTGGTCTGACGAGATTCAGAAAATGACCGACGACACTATCAAGGTCATGATCGAAATGTACGAGGCCAAGGAAAAGGAGATCCTGCAGGTCTAAGGCTATGGCACTTGCACCGTCATACGAGGCGCCGCCGGCCGTGCCGGTTCATGTCGCCATTATCATGGACGGCAACGGCCGGTGGGCGAAGGCGCGCGGCTTGCCGCGCATCGCCGGGCACAGGCAGGGTGCGGAGGCGGTGCGGGCCGCGGTTCGCAGTTGCGCCGACCTCGGCGTCTCCTATCTCACGATCTACGCCTTTTCATCGGAGAATTGGAAGCGCCCGCCCGCCGAGGTGGACGATCTGATGGGTCTGTTGCGCCTTTATTTGCGGCGCGAGTTGGCGGCGCTCGAGCGCGACGGCGTGCGCATTCGGTTCATTGGCGATCGCTCGCGCCTCGCGCCCGACATCACTCGACTGATCACGGAATCGGAATCCAGCACCGCCGGCAACGGCCAACTTACCCTGACGATCGCGCTCAATTACGGCGGGCGCTATGAAATTCTCGACGCCGTGCGGCGAATCGCCGCCGCGGCGCGGCGCGGCGAGTTCGAGCCCGACGACATAACCGAGCCGATCTTCGAGCAATATTTGCAAACCACGGACGTTCCGGATCCTGACCTCTTGATCCGAACCAGCGGCGAGCAACGGCTCAGCAATTTCCTGCTCTGGCAATCCGCCTACACCGAGTTGGTGTTCACGCCCACATTGTGGCCGGACTTCAAGCATCATCATCTCGAAGAAGCCATTCACGAATACCAGCGCCGTGAACGACGCTACGGCGGAACCGGCGGGTAGCGGCCTTTCCCGCTTGCGTGCGAGCGGGCCGGAGCCGTTCGATCTTGAATGGCCCTAACTCAGCGCGCGGCTCGCTAGCCTTGCGGGTTGTCTCCGCTGTTGTCCTGGCGCCGGTCGCTCTCGGTCTCGCCTATCTTGGCGGCGTTGCATTCGTCATCGTGGCGGGTGCGGTGGCCGCTCTCATGATAATCGAATGGCACCGACTGACGAACGGTTCACTTGTCGTCCCGGTCGCCCTGGTCGGTCTTTGTGCGACCGGCGGCGCGCTTGCCTGCCTCACCCTGTTGGGTGCTTGGCCGGCGCTGGCCGTGGTGTGCGCCGGCGCCTTGGCGTCGGGCGCGGTCGCCAAGGCGGGCGGAGACCAGCCATGGTTCGCCGCGCTCGGATGCCTGATCGTTGGGCTCGCGCTCCTCGCCACCCTCTGGTTGCGCGCCGACGGCACAGCGGGTCGGGCGACGCTGTATTGGCTGTTTGCCGTGGTCTGGGCCAGCGATATCGGCGCGTACGCGGTGGGCCGCCTATTGGGCGGGCCCCGCTTGGCGCCGCGCATCAGCCCCGGCAAGACCTGGGCCGGGGCGCTCGGCGGCTTGGCCGCCGCTGCGGGCGGCAGCGTACTGCTCGGCTGGCTCGTGGTCGCGCTCGGTTGGGTTCCGGCTAGCCTGGACGTCATCGTCCTAATTGGCGCCGGTCTGCTCGGCTCGGTTCTTGCGCAGTCCGGCGATCTGCTCGAATCCTGGCTCAAACGTCGCGCCGGCGCCAAAGACAGTGGCGCGATCATTCCCGGGCATGGCGGTGTTTTCGACCGCCTCGACAGCTTCGTTTTGCCGGTACTGGCCTTGGCGGTGGCGACGCTATTGGCAGGCGGCGCGACGCTCTGGTCTTTCTCTTTCTGAGGCGCGCCAAGCCGTGACGTGGCCTTCTTCAGTATTCGCGCGGCTCCGATAATGCGGTCTTGCGCGATGAGAGATAGCCGGCTCCGATAGTCGAATGTCGGCTCCATCGAACGCGGGAGGCACGATTGCCACGATGGTGGCGTCGCGGCGCGGTCCCGGCACCGTCACCGCCCTTGTTGTCCAGGGTGGGGGCATGCGCGGCATCTACTCGGCCGCGGCCATGGGGGCGCTACAGGAGCTCGGCCTGAGCCAGGCCTTCGACCATATATTCGGCGCCTCGTCCGGGGCCATCAACGGCGCCTATTTGATGGCCGGGCAAGCGGACATCGCGGCGGCGGGCTATGCCGATCATCTCAACCGCGCCTCGCCCTTCATCCGCTATGGCCGGATCGGCAAGATCGTCGATATCGATTATCTGGTGGATCGCATTCTCAAGCACGAGAACGTCCCGCTCGATGTGCGGGCCGTCGTCGAAAGCCGCAGCGTGCTCCACACCGTCGTCACCGACTATGAAACCGCCGAGCCCGTGGTCATCACCAGCAAGGAAATCGGGGCGCGGGACGCGAGCGGCCAGCTGCTCTACGAGGTATTCCGGGCGACCGCGGCGATGCCGGTGCTCTATAACCGGCCGGTCGAGGTCAACGGCCGCTTCTATGTCGATGGCGGCATCGTCGACGCCATTCCGCTGCTGCGCGCCGTCGATGCCGGCTGCACCGATATATTGGTGGTCATGACCCGCGATCCGGCCTTCCGTCGCCGTCGCCCGGCTTGGTGGTTGCGCGCGGTCGGACGCGTCGCGCTAGCCAAGCACCCGCAACCTTTGCGCGCGCGGCTGTTGCGCGAGGATGCGTTGTTCAACCGAACCATGGCGTTGATCCAAAATCCCGGAGCGCTCGAGGGGCGGGCGCGGCTCGCCGTGGTCTCTCCGAGCGACGAGGGCCGGCTGGCCTCGCGGACCACCCGGGACCGCGACAAGCTGTGGGATTGTGCGGCGATGGCGCGCGCGGACGTGCTCCGTATCGTCGGCCCGGGTTCTGCTTGAGCGGCTGTTTTTTTCGCCAGGGCGCGCGTCGTTGGCCCCCGGCGGCGGTTACTTTGCGTGGTTAGCCGAGCGGCAGCGCCCGCCGTCACTCGACAGAACCGACCCGGCGCGCATATCCACGTTTTTTTTCAGCGTCTTATCTCCGGACGGCGGGCCTTGCCAAGCGACCGGACGAAACCTAATATCCCAGCGCGATCGAGGCGTGGCCAGCCTATCCACGGGAGCGGACCAAATCGAGCGACTGGCAAGGGCGGATACAGTGTCCGTCCGGCTAGCGGCGTGAGACAACGGTTCGTGGCAAACCGCGTCGACATCGTCAAACCGTTCGAACCTCGCGCGCGGAATGCGCTTCCGCCGCCCGCGACGGCGAAGCGTTAGGAGCCTTCGGCACACCAATATGGAAACCATCGTCGACATCTGGAACTACGTCTGGCCGTTCCTCGTGATCTTGACGGCCATCGTGTTCGTCCACGAGATGGGCCACTATCTCATCGCGCGCCTCAATCGGGTGCGCGTAGAAGTGTTCTCCATCGGCTTCGGTCCTGAGCTGTTTGGCGTCAACGACCGCCACGGCACGCGCTGGAAGTTTAGCGCTCTGCCGCTAGGCGGCTATGTCAAGTTCTATGGCGACGCCGGTGTGGCCAGCGCGCCGGGCGAGCAGGCAGTGCAGTTGACGCCCGAGCAACGCGCCGTTTCGTTCCACCATAAGAGGGTTGGGCAACGCGCGGCCGTGGTGTTAGGCGGCCCGGCGGGCAACTTCGTCTTCGCGATCATACTTTTCGCTATTCTTTTCGGCACCGTGGGGCAGCGCTACACGCCGGCCGAGATCCGCGAAGTCTTGCCGGATAGCGCGGCGGCGGAGGCGGGGCTGCGGCCCGGCGACACGATTATCGAGATCGACGGAAGTCGAATCGACCGTTTCGAGGAGCTTCAGGTCATTGTTATGGGGAATCCCGGGCGGCCGCTCGATATGGTGATTCGGCGGGCGGACGCCGAGATCGATCTCGTGGTGACGCCGCGGCTGGTCGAACGAGAAGACCGGTTCGGCACCCAACATCAGATAGGCCAGTTGGGAATCACCGCCGGAATAGGATTCCGACAGCACGGTCCGGGTGGCGCCATCTGGGCGGCAGCCAAGGAGACCGCCTACATGACCGTCGCGACGCTGACGGCGGTCGGCCAGATGATCGCGGGATCTCGATCGACCGACGAGCTCGGTGGGCCCATTCGCATCGCGGAAATGTCAGGCGAGGTGGCCCAAGAGGGCATCATCACCGTGCTGTTCTTTATGGCTATCCTGTCGATCAACCTCGGCCTTATTAATCTGTTTCCGGTTCCCATGCTGGACGGTGGGCACCTCGTGTTCTACTTGTTCGAGGCTGTCATGCGACGGCCGGTGAAGCCGCGCGTCCAAGAGATCGGATTTCGCATCGGCTTTGTGCTGGTCATCGCCTTGATGGTCTGGGTAACCTCCAAGGATCTTATTCGGCTTGGTGTGGTGAGCTTTTTCAAAGGCCTCATTTCCTAAGGCCCGCCATGCGCGCTGGGGGGGGATGTTCGCGGTATCCGGGCCTTGGGCTCCAAGGTGCCGTTGTCTGCGCCCTCGTCTTGCTTGTTCTGATATGGGCCGTCCCCGCGCCGGCTCAGGAGTCCGCGGGCTTGATCGGCGCGGTCGAGGTCGAAGGCAACGAGCGGATCGAGGTCGATACGATCCGCTCCTACATGGCCATCGGCCCCGGCGACCCGTTCGACGCCAGCGCGATCAATCGTTCGCTGAAAAGCTTGTTCGCCACCGGTCTGTTCGCCGATGTCACGATTCGACGCGAGGCCGATGCGCTGATCATACGCGTGGTCGAAAACCCGATCATCAACCGGGTCGCGTTCGAAGGCAATCAGCGCATCGACGACGAATCGCTTGAAGCGGAAGTTCAGCTTCGTCCCCGCGTGGTCTATACCCGCACGCGCGTGCAGAGCGACGCGCAACGCATCATCGAAATTTATCGGCGCAGCGGGCGTTTCGCCGCCAACGTCGAACCCAAGGTAATTCAACTGCCTCAGAACCGGGTGGACCTGGTCTTCGAGATCGACGAAGGGCCGCTCACCGGCATTCGCCGCATCAGCTTCATCGGCAATCGAAAATTTAGCGATGGCTCGCTGCGCGACGAGATTCAGACGCGGGAATCCGCGTGGTGGCGCTTTTTCACGAGCGACGACACCTACGATCCCGATCGCCTCACCTTCGATCGGGAACTGTTGCGGAAGTTCTATTTAGGCGAGGGCTACGCCGATTTTCGGGTTGTCTCGGCGGTGGCCGAGTTGACCAGCAACCGGGAGGATTTCTACATAACCTTCACGGTCGAGGAGGGGGAACGATACCGGTTTGGCTCCATCGACGTGGACAGCCGCCTGCGAGACCTGGATGGTCCGGCGCTGATGCCGCTGGTTACGGTTTTCGAGGACGACTGGTACGACGCCGACGAAGTGGAAAATACCATTCAGGAGCTGACCGATACGGTCGGTAGTTTGGGCTACGCGTTCGTCGATATCAGGCCACGGCTGAAACGAGATCGCGCGGCCCACCGTGTCGATGTGGTCTTCCAAATCGACGAGGGACCGAAGGTCTATGTGCGGCGGATCGATATCGTCGGCAACGTCCGAACCCTCGATAAGGTCATCCGGCGCGAGTTCCGGCTGGTTGAAGGCGATGCGTTCAACGCCGCTAAAATTCGCCGCTCGCGGCAGGCCATACGCAATCTCGGTTTTTTCCAGAGCATCGAGGTCGGCACAACACAGGGCGAGGAGCCGGATCAATCGATCTTGACCGTCGAGGTCGAGGAGCAATCGACAGGCGAACTCAGCTTCGGCGCCGGCGTCTCGACCATCGACGGTATTTTGGGTGAAATCAGCATTCAGGAACGCAACTTGCTGGGCCGGGGGCAAGATCTCCGCTTGGCGTTCACGCTGTCCTCGCGCCGCCAAGAGATTGATCTGAGCTTCACCGAGCCGTATTTCCTGGATCGCAACATTTCGGCGGGATTCGATGCGTTCCGCAAGACCCTCGACCTCCAGCGCGAAAGCTCATTCGATCAGGATTCCATCGGCTTCAACCTGCGCACGTCGTACCGCGTCACGGATAACCTCCGGCATTCACTCAATTACGCGTTGCGACGCGACGAGATCAGTGACGTGAACGTGAACGCGTCGCGCCTCATCCGAGAGCAGGAGGGTTCGGCGACGACTTCTTTGGTGGGGCAGACCTTCGAATACGATGCGCGCGATAATCGTATCGACCCATCCGAAGGATTCGTGCTGCGGTTCAGGCAGGAGCTGGCAGGCGTAGGCGGTGACGTGCGCTATATAAGGCACACGTCGCGATATGGAAAATATTGGCCGATTAGGGAGGATTGGGTCGCCAGCCTACTGGTTCGCCAAGGACACATCCTGGGCCTCGGTCAGGACGTTCGAATCAACGACCGATTTTTTCTGGGCGGCAATTCCTTACGTGGCTTCAGGCCGGCCGGGGTCGGGCCGCGCGATGTGACCACCAATGATTCGCTCGGTGGTAACTTATTCTATTCGGGAACGATCGAGCTCAGCATCCCGCTTAATTTGACCGACGCCTTTGACATTCGTGGCAAGCTCTTTTCCGATGCCGGCAGTCTCGCTACGATTGACGATGACGGCTCCGAGATTGCCGATGTCGGCAGTTTGCGTGCTTCGGTTGGCGTCGGTTTGGCCTATAAATCACCGCTTGGCCCAATACGAATTGACTTCACCAAGGCAGTTCTGCAGGAAAGTTTCGACGAAACCGAGATCTTTCGTTTCAGCTTCGGCACGAGGTTTTAGCAATGAATCCGACGTTGACCAGGGCTCTCGTGGCGGCGCTGATCGCTTTCGGCCTCGTCAACAGTGTTGGCGTGGCGACGGCGCAGCAAATTCCCCCGGCCGTCATTGCCGTGGTTCAGGTTCAAACCATCATGAGCGAGGCCAAGGCCGCCCGGTCGATCCAGCAGCAGATAGAGCAACAGCGTAGCCAGTACCAAGCGGAAATCTCCGCCGAGGAGATCAGGCTCCGGGAGCTCGAGCAGGAGCTCGCGCGCCAGCGCTCGGTTCTGTCGCCGGAAGCCTACGCTGGAAAGCGGCGCGAGTTCGAGGATCAGGTTGCCACGGTGCAGCGCGCGGTGCAGGATCGTCGGCGCGCCCTGGACAAAGCCTATGGCGAGGGCCTTCGACGCGTTCAGGACGAGCTCACCGCCGTGATCGGCGAGATCGCCCAGGAACAAGGCATCACGCTCGTCTTGCCGGTTTCCCAAACACTGTTTGCCGAGACCGTGCTCCGGATCACGCCGGAGGCCTTGAAGCGCCTCGATGAGCGATTGCCGGCGGTGAAGCTCGAGTTTCCCGAGAGTTGAACAGACATGGTGGATTCGCGTTTTTATACGGCTGCCGGACCGTTTAGCGTCGCCGAACTGGCGGAGTTGAGTGGCGCGACGCTCGGCGCGGGCGCGGCTGCGGAAAAACTGCTGATCGATGTTGCACCCCTCCAAACGGCGGGGCCGGAACATCTGAGTTTTCTGGACAACCGGCTTTACCTGGAGGCGTTTGTGAATAGCGGGGCGGGGGCCTGTATCGTTCATCCCGACTTGGCGGCGCGCGCGCCGGGCGGTATGGCCGTGCTCCTCAGTGAGGGGCCCTACAAAGCGTATGCGCTGGCGGCAAGCGCCTTTTACCCGCCCGCCAAGCCCGAACCCGGCATTGCCAAGAGTGCGGTCGTCGCCGCGGGCGTCGTGCTCGGTGACGGCTGCCGTGTGGAGCCCGGCGCGGTGATCGGCGAGGGCGTCGAGGTGGGCGCGCGGTGCTGGATCGGCGCTAACGCGGTGATCGGCGCTGGGGTTGTGCTGGGCGATGACACGATCGTTGGGGCCTGTGCTTCGCTCGCCAGTTGCATCGTCGGCAATCGGGTCCACATCTATCCCGGGGCCCGCATCGGACAGGAGGGCTTCGGGTTCGCGCCCGATCCGGCCGGCCACGCCCGGGTTCCGCAAGTCGGTCGGGTGATCATCCATGACGATGTGGAGATCGGGGCGAACACGACCATAGACCGGGGCGCCGGCCCGGACACCGTGATCGGCCGGGGCTGCAGGATCGACAATCTGGTCCAGATCGGCCACAACGTTGAACTCGGACGCGGCTGCATTATCGTCGGGCAGGCCGGTATTTCCGGCAGCACGAAGCTGGGGGATTTCGTTGCCGTCGGAGGTCAGGGCGGGATCGCGGGGCACTTAGATCTGGGCGCTGGCGCGAGGGTCGCGGGGCAAAGTGGCGTGATGCGCGATGTTGCTCCGGGCGCTACAGTGGGTGGTTATCCGGCGGTTCCGATCCGCGACTGGCACCGCCAGACCATAGCGATAGCCAAACTCCTGAAGAGGAAGACCGGTTGAGCCAATGAGCGATACGTCACGGACATTGCGAGACGAAGTTCAGGACACGGCTGTCGAGCAGCTCGATATCGAGCGGGTGCTAGAGTTGATCCCGCATCGTTATCCGTTCCTGATGATCGATCGGGTGGTTGATTTGGTTCGCGATCGACACGCCACCGGGATCAAGAACGTGTCGATCAACGAGGCGCATTTCCAAGGTCATTTCCCGCGGCGGCCGGTCATGCCGGGCGTCTTGATTATCGAAGCGATGGCGCAAACCGCAGCCGTCCTCGTTGTCCGCACGCTTGGCAAGGAGTTTGAGGGCAAATTGGTCTATTTCATGTCGGTGGACAATTGCCGTTTTCGAAAACCCGTATTTCCGGGCGATCAGATGCGCGTTCACGTGATCAAGAAACGGCGCCGCGCAAATGTCTGGAAATTCGAGGCCGAGGTCACGGTGGATGGCGAGGCCGTGGCGGGCGCGACCTATGCCGCGATGATCTTGGACGACACCTGATGGAGATGATCCATCCCACGGCGCTGATCGATCCGAGCGCCCGTGTTGGCGACGGCGTCAAGGTCGGTCCCTATTCGGTGGTCGGCGCCGAGGTCGAGCTTGGCGATAATGTCGAATTGATCTCCCACGCCGTGGTAACCGGACGCACGCGGCTCGGCGCGGGCACGACAGTCTATCCCTTCGCTTCGATCGGCCATCAGCCACAGGACATGAAATATGACGGCGAGCCGTCCTCGCTCGAAATCGGCGAGAACAACGTGATCCGCGAGCACGTCACGATAAATCCCGGCACCGCGGGTGGCGACATGGTGACTCGTATCGGCGAAGGCTGTCTGTTCATGGTGGGCGCACACGTGGCGCATGACTGCATGATCGGCGATCATGTCGTCTTGGCGAACAACGCGACGCTCGGCGGCCATGTCAAGATCGGCGAATGGGCGATCATCGGGGGTATGACGGCCATCCATCAATATGTTCGCATCGGCCGCCACGCCATCGTCGGCGGCATGACGGGCGTTGAGCACGATGTCATTCCCTACGGGTCCGTGGTTGGCGATCGCGGGCGCCTGGCGGGGCTAAACCTTATTGGACTCAAGCGGCGCGGTTTCGGCCGCGATACGATTCACGATCTGCGCCGCGCCTTCCGTTTGTTGTTCGCCGACGAGGGCACGATGACGGAGCGCGTTTCCGACGTCTCCGAATTGTTTATCGAAAACGAGCCGGTCATGGATATCGTAAACTTCATCCAGGTCGAGAGTTCGCGTTCCATCTGCCAGCCTAAAATGGATGGCGCCGACTAAGCTGGGCATCATAGCGGGTAGCGGCCCGCTGCCCGGCAACATTGCGCGCTCGTGCCAAACCTCGGGGCGCGAGGTATTCATTGTTGCCTTCGAGGGTGAAACCGAACCGCAAACCTGCACGGGCGCTCCGCATGTCTGGCTGCGGCTTGGCGCGGTGGGCGAATTGCTGCGCCAGCTCAAGCGCGCCGGTTGCCGCGAAATCGTGCTCGCCGGGCCTATCCGCCGTCCCTCCTTCAAGACCCTGAAGCTCGACATGCGGGGCCTCAAGCTGATGGGGAAGATCGGCAGGGCCATGGGGCGCGGCGACGACGCGTTGTTCTCGATCATCGTTCAGGAGCTTGAAGACGAAGGCTTCCGTGTCGTCGGTGCCGACACCGTATTGGCTGAGCTTGCCGCGGCCGAGGGTGTGCTCGGCCGCGTGGCGCCTGACGACGAGGCCTTGCGGGATATCGAGCTGGGTTGTCGGGTGGCGCGCTCGCTCGGCACCGCCGACGTCGGTCAAGCGGTCATCGTGCATCAGGGTGTCGTGCTGGGCGTTGAGGCGGTCGAAGGAACGGACGCGCTCATCGAACGGTGCGCGGCGCTTCGGCGGGAGAATTCCGGCGGGGTTCTGATCAAACTCAAGAAGCCCGACCAGGAGCGCCGGGTCGACCTGCCGACCATCGGCGCCAATACGATCACCCGCGCGGCGGAAGCGGGTCTGAGCGGGGTTGCCGTGGAGGCTGGCGAATCCTTGATCCTCGACCGCGAGGCGGTGATCGCGGAGGCGGACGAGCGCGGACTCTTTGTCGTCGGTATCGCGAGCCCGTGAGCGCGGTGGCGGGCCATTCCAAGGGCGATACGCGGCTCGTTTTTATGGTGGCGGGGGAGGCTTCGGGCGACCTGATCGGCGCGCGCCTCATGGCCGCGCTCAAACGGCGCACCGGTGGCGCGGTACGCTTCGCCGGCGTCGGCGGCGAGCTCATGATGGCCGAGGGCATCGAAAGCCTGTTTCCGATTTCCGAATTATCGGTCATGGGCCTGCTCGAGGTCGCGCCTCACGTGCCCCGCTTGCTTCGCCGCATCCGAGAGACCGCGGCCGCGGCCCGGCGCTTGCGCCCCAATGCGGTCGTGACCATCGATTCGCCGGAATTCAATTTCCGCGTCGCCCAGCGCCTGGTCGGCGCCGGCATGCCGCTCATCCATTACGTCGCCCCGACGGTTTGGGCCTATCGTCCCAAGCGGGCCGAGGCGATCGCCAAGTTCCTGGATCATCTCCTGCTCTTGTTTCCCTTCGAGCCGCCTTTTTTCGAAGCCGTCGATCTGCCCCATACGTTTGTCGGCCACCCGTTGGTCGAGGAAGCGATCGAGGCGGCCGACGGCCAGGCGTTTCGGGCGCGGCATAATATTCTGCCGGATACCGCCGTTGTCGCAGTGCTGCCCGGAAGCCGCCACAGCGAGCTCATCCGTCATTTGCCCGTGTTCGAGCGCACTCTCGCGGCCCTTGGCGCCCGCCGCGCGGGTCTACATTTGTTGATGCCGGTGGTGTCGCCGCTCGTGACGGAGTTGAAATCGGCCGTGGCCAACTGGGGTTTGCCGCTCACAGTGGTCGAGGGCAAGGCCGAGAAATACGCGGCCTTCGCGGCCAGCGACGTGGCGCTCGCGGCATCCGGAACCGTCACGCTCGAGCTCGCCTTCGCCGGTGTGCCCATGGTGGTGGCTTACCGGGCCAACTGGCTGACCGCGGCGCTCGCCCGGCGCCTTCTGCGCGTGCCCCATGTCGCGATGGTGAATATCGTGCTGGGGCGTGGCGTCGTGCCGGAGTTTTTGCAGGAAAATTGCCGCGCCGACCGGCTGATGCCCGCGCTTGAGCATCTTTTGGCCGATCGGCGGGCGCGGCGGGCTCAAATCGATGCCTACCAGGAGAGCGCTGCGCGGCTCGGCAGCGGCGGACAGCCGCCGAGCGAGCGCGCCGCCGATACGGTATTGGCGCTGATGAAAGATTAGGGCATGTTCCCTTTGCCTGGAATTGCTCAGGCTGGTGGAACAAACGATGGGGACCAGGGCACTATGGCGCAAAACACCGACGATGCGGCACCTAGGGCTCGACTGCTGCACACCATGGTGCGGGTTCGGGATCTGGACCGTTCGCTCGACTTCTATACTCGGTTGTTGGGGATGGACCTTCTGCGCAAGACCGACTTCTCGGGTGGGCGCTTCACCTTGGCCTTCGTGGGATACGGCGACGAAGACACCGACACGGTGATCGAGCTCACCCATAACTGGGATCAAGAGACGCCTTACGAGCTTGGCACCGGTTTCGGCCACTTGGCCATCGGCGTGGCCGACATTTACGGCACTTGCGAACAGCTCGCCGCCGCGGGGGTCTCGATTCCACGTCCGCCCGGGCCGATGAAGCATGGCACGACGGTGATCGCGTTCGTCGAGGACCCCGACGGCTATAAGATCGAATTGGTCGAGCGGAGCTGATCTGCCAGGCTTCCGCCAGGCTCTATAAGAGCAGGGTCACCGCGATGTAGGCGAAGCTGCCGGCGCCCACCGCCAGAGCGGCCCACGCGACGACGCGCCGCCACGCCGGCGGTCGATTGTCGTTGGCGGGCCACGCATGCCAAGCGTAGGGCTTGGTGCGCACGGGGCGGGCGGCGCGGCCCGTGCCGGGCCGCGCCGATTCATGGCGGGCACCGCCTCTGGCCGTGCGCATACCCTTAACCACGATCGGCCAGGGGGATGAAGGATCGCTCCGCCGCGCCGGTATAAAGCTGGCGCGGGCGGCCGATTTTTTGCGACGGGTCTTCGATCATCTCGTTCCACTGCGCGACCCAGCCGACGGTCCGAGCCAGCGCAAAGATGACCGTAAACAATTCCGGCGGAATGCCGAGGGCCTTCAGGATCAGGCCGGAGTAAAAATCCACGTTGGGATAGAGTTTGCGTTCGATGAAATATTCGTCGTTGAGGGCAATCTTCTCGAGTTCCACGGCGATCTTCAGCTTGTCGTCGTCGATGCCAAAATCGTCCAGCACCTCGCTGCAGGTCTCACGCAACACCGTGGCGCGTGGATCGTAGTTTTTGTAGACGCGATGGCCGAAGCCCATCAACCGGAAGGGGTCGTTCTTGTCCTTTGCCCGCGCAATGTATTCAGGGATCTGTTCGACCGTCGGGATTTCTTCGAGCATGCGAACCACCGCCTCGTTGGCGCCGCCATGGGCGGGGCCCCAAAGCGTGGCGATTCCGGCGGCGATGCAGGCGTAGGGGTTGGCGCCCGACGAGCCGGCCAGGCGCACCGTCGAGGTCGAGGCGTTTTGTTCATGGTCGGCGTGAAGAATCAGAATTCGGTCCATGGCACGAGCCTGGACCGGGTTGATCTTGTATTCCTCGCACGGCACCGCGAACAGCATGTGCAAAAAATTCTCGGTGTAGGTCAGGTCGTTGCGCGGATACACGAACGGCTGACCGACGGCATATTTGTACGCCATCGCCGCGATGGTGGGCATTTTTGCGATCAGGCGATGGGAGGCGATCATGCGATGGGTGCTGTCCCCGATATCCGTCGCATCGTGATAGAACGCGGCCAAGGCACCGACCACGCCGATCATCACCGCCATCGGGTGCGCGTCGCGCCGGAACCCCCGATACAGATAGTTGATCTGTTCGTGCACCATCGTGTGCCTGGTGATGGTGTCGACGAAGTCCTTAGCCTCCGTCTCGTTCGGTAGCTCGCCACGGAGCAGCAGATAGGCCACTTCCAAGAAATCGCTCTGCTCGGCCAACTCGCCGATCGGATAGCCACGATGCAGCAAAATGCCCTTTTCGCCATCGATGAAGGTGATCTTGGATTCGCATGCACCGGTCGAGGTGTAGCCCGGGTCGTAGGTGAAATAACCGGAGCCGCTATACAGCGCACGTATGTCGACTACCGACGGGCCCAAGGTACCGGACAATACCGGCAGCTCCAGCGCTTGACCCGACGAGGGATCTGTCAGTGTCACCGATCCGCTGGATTTCGAGGCCTGCTGTGATTTGGCGGACATCGCTGATTTCCTAATGATATCGGACCTCGAAGCCACCCGGAGGGCCTAGCCGTTGGCCCCGGGGAATAGGTCTTCGGGATACCGGTGAATGTCCCATGGCGGGGCATTTTCCGCGCCCTTTGGACGGACGCGTTCGCGCCTCTACATGATAATTCCGGAGCCCATTTTTTTCAATTCGCACCTCACTCGGTCGTACCGACGTTTAGGGCGTCGTCGATCCGCGCCAGACACTCCGTCCGGCCCAACGCGTCCAAAACGTCGAATATCCCTGGCGATACGGTGGAGCCGGTCAATGCGGCGCGAAGCGGCTGCGCGATTTTGCCGAGCTTCAACCCCACTTGCTCGGAAAACCGCCGGATCGCGTCTTCCAGCGACGACGCCTTCCAGTCCTCGAGGGCGTCCAATTCCGCTCGCAAGCGCGCCAGCATCTCGTGGGCCTCCGGGGTCAGCAAGCGGGCCGCCTTATCGCTCATAACAAGAGGGCGTGTTTGAAATAAAAACTCAGCGTTTTCAATGATTTCTAGTAATGTTTTCGCGCGTAACTTTAATCCTGGCATGGCCCGACCGAGGCGCGCGAGGTCCGCTTCGTCAAGGTGCCGTCCGCCCTGTTCGGCGAGGACAGGCGCGATACCTTCCAGCAGCCGTTCGTCGGTCGCCTCGCGCATGTAGTGGCTATTCAGGCTCAGCAGCTTTTCCGGGTCGAACCGGGCCGGTGCGCGGCCGATCGTATCCAGCTCGAACCACTCGATCGCTTGCGCCGTGCTAATGATCTCGTCGTCGCCGTGACTCCAGCCTAGGCGCAAAAGATAGTTGCGCATCGCTTCGGGCAGGACGCCCATGGCCCGATAGGCACCGAGTGCGACGGCGCCGTGACGCTTGGAAAGCTTGGCCCCGTCCGCGCCGTGGATCAGCGGAATATGCGCATACACCGGCGGCGTCCAGCCGCAGGCCCGAAACAGCTGGACTTGCCGAAACGCGTTCGTCAGGTGGTCGTCGCCCCGGATCGCGTGTGTGATGCCCATATCGTGGTCATCGACAACGACGGCCAGCATATAGGTCGGGCTTCCGTCCGCACGCAGCAGCACCATGTCGTCGAGCTGCTCGTTGGCCGTGCGTACCGCGCCCTGAACCCGGTCGTCGATCGTCGTTTCCCCGGCCTGCGGCGCCTTGAAACGGATTACCGGTTTGGCGCCGGGCGGCGCTTCGCTCGGGTCGCGGTCGCGCCAACGCCCGTCATAGCGCGTCGGCTTGCCGGCCGCGCGCGCGGCCTCGCGCATAGCGGTCAGCTCCTCGGGCGTGCAATAGCATTGATATGCTTTGCCTTCCGCGAGCAGCGCGCGCACGATCTCGGTGTGACGTTCGGCGCGGGTGTATTGGCGCACGGGCGCATCGTCCCATTCGAGGCCGAGCCAAGTCAGCCCGTCGAGGATGGCTTGCACGGCTTCTTCCGTGGAGCGTGCGCGGTCCGTGTCTTCGATGCGCAGGCGGAGCGTGCCGCCGTGATGGCGGGCGTAAAGCCAATTGAACAACGCCGTTCGCGCGCCGCCGATATGGAGAAAACCGGTCGGCGAGGGAGCGAACCGAGTGATAACCGTCATGCTGCCTCGGGCGCGATGCGAGAGATACAGTTCTACCGAGAAACGGATCGTGGGGATTTAGCACATCCCCGGGCGGTATGGGAATGCGCGTGGCTTCTGGCTCTTCGCTCGCCGCTGTCCGGGCCCTCCCGGGGAGGTCCCGGTGGCGTTGACGCACCGCTTCGGTGCGCGGCCGTTGTGGTACGCCTTGCGTGCTGCGCCGGCGACGGCCCCGGCGATGGTCAAAGCCTCTCTGATGGCCGAGCGGGACCGCTGGTTCCTCTGGGTGCCGGTCGGCCTCGGCCTCGGCATCGCGGTTTACTTTCTGCTGCTTGGCGAGCCGCCGCTTTGGCTTGGCCCCGCTTGGACCGGCGGCTTGGCGCTGTTGGCAGTGGCGCTGCGCCGCCGACCCTTGGCGGTGGTGCTGGCCGCGGCGCTTGCGGTGATCGGCTTGGGCTTTTGCGCCGGCCAGGTGAGAACGGCGCTGGTCGATGCGCCGCTGCTGCAACAGGAAATCGGTCCGACGAGCGTCTACGGCCGCGTCGTGGCGCTCGGCGCGGGCGAGGGCCGGCAACGCTTCGTCCTGGAGGAAGTCCGCATCGACGGCCTGGCGCCGGCGGCGACGCCGAGGCGCGTGCGCATCACCGCCAACGTTCCGCCGCCATCCGAGTTTGGCGACCGCGTCGGGCCGGGCGATTGGGTGCGGCTGCGCGCTGTTTTGCGGCCGCCGCCGGCGCCCGTGGCCCCGGGCGCCTGGGACTTCGCCCGACAGGCCTATTTCGCGCGACTGGGCGCGGTCGGATTCGCGTTCGGCGGGGCGACGCTTGCCGAGCCGCCGGCGAAAGCGACTCGCGGCGGCTTTTCCGTTTGGCTAACCAAGCTCCGTCATACCGTCGCGGGGCGCGTGTTGGCTGCTCTCGATGGCGGTGCTAACAGCGGTATCGCCGCCGCGCTTTTGACTGGCGACCGCAGCGCCATACCGAACGACGTCTTGGTGGCCATGCGAAATGCGGGATTGGCGCATTTGTTGGCCATATCCGGTCTCCACATGGGCCTCGTCGCCGGCATTATTTTCATCGTGGTGCGCGCTTGCCTCGCCTTGTGCGAGCCCTTGGCGTTGCGCTTCGCGGTGAAGAAGTGGGCCGCCGTCGCCGCACTGGTCGGGGCGTTCGGTTATTTGCTGATCTCGGGCGCGAGCGTGCCGACGCAACGGGCCTTTCTCATGACCGGGCTGGTCTTGCTGGCCGTGCTGCTCGACCGCACCAGCCTTTCGATGCGGTTGATCGCCTGGGCTGCCATCGCGCTCCTCTTGATCGCGCCGGAGAGCATGCTTGGCCCGAGCTTTCAAATGTCGTTTGCGGCGGTCGCCGCGCTGATCGCCACATACGAATATTTGCGCCGCCCCATGGCCCGATGGGCGAGCGGCATGCCGTTCTGGACCCGGCCGCTGGTCTATCTCGCGGGCGTCGCGCTGACCTCGCTGGTGGCGGGCCTGGCGACCGCGCCCTTCGCGGTCTATCACTTCAATCGGTTCGCCGATTATGGGCTGGTGGCCAACCTGATGGCGGTGCCGATGACGGGGCTGTGGATCATGCCGTGGGGGCTGTTAGCGCTGCTCCTGATGCCCGTGGGTTTGGAGGGGCTTGCCCTCGCACCGATGGGGTGGGGGCTCGACGCGGTCGCTTGGAGCGCGCGCACGGTCGCCGCGTGGCCCGGCGCGGTGACCTTGACCCCGGCCATGCCTTCCCTCGCGCTCGTGGCGATATCGCTCGGCGGGTTGTGGCGTTGTCTGTGGCGCCGGCGTTGGCGCTTCTTCGGGCTGGCGGGATTTGCCGCGGGTTTCCTCGTCATGGCGCTCGAACCCGCACCCGACATTCTGGTCGATGCCGACGGCAAACTGATGGCCATGCGCGCCGAAGACGGGGCCCTTTGGCTGTCGTCGCGCAAGCGCGCCCGCTATGCCGGCGAAACTTGGCTGCGCCGCGCCGGCCAGAGCGAGGCCGAGCTCTGGCCTTGGCGTGAAGGCGAAGTGGTCGGGCGCGACGGCGAAGCGCCCACGGCCATCCAATGCGATTCGCTCGGCTGCGTCGCTCGGATCGACGGTCAAATAGTGGCGTTCGTGCAAGATGCGCGGGCGCTCGACGACGACTGCGCCAGCGCCGATGTCGTCGTGAGCCTGGTGCCGGTGCGCGGCCCTTGCCCATCGGCACACACCGTCATCGACCGCTTCGATCTCTGGCGCGAGGGGGCCCACGCGGTGTGGCTCGAGGCCGGAAGCGCGCGCGTCGACAGCGTTGCCGGCAGCCGCGGCCAGCGCCCCTGGGCGCGCGTCCGCGCGCGGACAAAAGATCGACAAAAATGAATGGTGCTGGGCCGCGTTTGCGGCCTGGCCGGTGCCTAGTATTTGCGCAGGAGCGCGACTAGCCGACCCTGTACTCGAACCCGGCTGGGTCCGAAAATGCGGGTTTCGTAGGCCATGTTGGCGGGCTCGAGCGCGATCGACTCGCCTTTGCGGCGCAGCCGCTTCAAGGTCACTTCGTTGTCGTCCACGAGGGCCACCACGATGGTGCCGTTTTCGGCCGTATCGCAGCGCTCGACGATCGCGATGTCGCCGCCGAAGATGCCCGCATCGACCATGGAATCGCCTTCGACCTCGAGCGCATAGTGCTCGCCGGAGCCGAGCATACTGCTCGGAACGTCGATCATATTGGTGTCGTCGCGCGTGGCCTCGATCGGGGTGCCCGCAGCGATGCGACCGTACAGCGGAAGCGAGACCCCCGCGGCTCCGGAGAGATCGTGCGTGTGCTCTCGCTCGTGCCGGAAATCGCCTTCGATCACGCTGGGCTCGAAGCGACCCGCCGCATCGCCGCGCTGCGTCGCGCTGCCCGCCGCACCGCCATGGGAGGCCGGCAGCTTGACGACCTCGAGCGCGCGTGCCCGGTGCGGCAGGCGGCGCAAAAAGCCGCGTTCTTCCAGCGCCGTGACCAAACGATGAATGCCGGATTTGGATTTGAGGTTGACCGCCTCTTTCATCTCCTCGAACGAGGGGGCGGTGCCGTGCTTTTTCAGGTGGGTGTCGACAAAGAGGAGAAGCTCAAGCTGTTTTCTTGTAAGCACCTCAATATCCTTCGACTTTCGAACAAAATAGCAACTTATCGCGTTTGTTCTAGTTTGGTTCCGGCTCCATGTCAAGCGTTTCGTCGACGGTTTGGGCCGATCTCACAGCCGATATCACAGTCGATATCGGCCCACGTCGAGCGGCAGCACTTCGACCGTCCCGCCGGCGGGGATGGCCGGGGCATGGGGTGGGCGCACGATCAGGCAATCGGCCCCCGCCAGCATCGAGAGCATCGAGCTGTCTTGCTTGCTATAGGGGCTGGCGGTGAGGGCGCCATCCGGCGCCAGCGCGAGCGTCGCCCGCTGGTAATCCTGGCGTTCGTCGTTGGCGCCGAGCTCACGTTCCGTGCGGGCGACGAGCGGCGGGGCGTCGGCCTCGGTGGCGCCCAACATCGCGTCCATTGCCGGGCGCAGGAAGACCAGGGCACAAACCAGCGAGGAGACCGGGTTGCCCGGCAGACCCAGTAAACTTGTCTCGCCGAAGCGCCCGAACATCAGCGGCTTGCCCGGTCGCATGGCGATCTTCCAGAAATCGAGTTCGAGGCCGACCTCGCCGAGCACGCTTTGGATCAGGTCGTGTTCCCCGACCGACGCGCCGCCCGTGGTGACGAGAAGGTCGGCGCCGCGCGCGCTCTCGGCCATGGCGCGCAGGGCATCGCGGTCGTCCGGCGCGATGCCGAGGTTGAGCGGCTCGCCGCCGTAGCTCTGCACGGCCGCCGCCAGAGCCAGGGAGTTGGAGCTGACGATCTGATTGGCGCCCACGGGGTCTCCCGGCATGACGATTTCATCGCCCGTGGCGAGGATCGCGATACGCGGCCGGCGCCGCACCCTGAGCCAGGGCAGGTTCATGGCCGCGGCGAAGCCGATGGCGCGCGGGGTCATCCGCCGGCCCGCCACCAGCCCCACGTCACCGGCCTTGAAGTCGAGCCCGGCGGGGCGCACAAAGCGGCCGCTGGCGGCGCTTTCCTTGATCGTGATGCGTTCGCCGTCGGCCTCGACGTTCTCCTGCATCACGATTGCGTCGGCGCCGTCTGGGACCGGTCCGCCAGTGAAAATGCGTACCGTCTGGCCGGCAGCCACCGTCCCGGCAAAGCGCTCGCCCGCCGGCGCGCTGCCGATCAGGCGCAGCGTGACCGGGGGCTCGGCGACGTCCGTCGCGCGCACCGCATAGCCGTCCATCGCCGAGACATCCACCGGCGGCTGGGTGACCCGGGCGCGAAGGTCTTCGGCCAGGACGCGGTTGAAGGCTTCGGCGATACTCACCGTTTCCGCCGGCAGCGGCGCGAAGGCGGCGGTAATGCGGGCGACGGCTTCTGCGACGGGTATCATGATCGGTCCTGGTTTTCTTGCGGCTTCGGGATTCTATCCACTAGGCGGCGGTGAAGCTGCCGGATTTGCCACCCGCCTTGTGCGTGAGGCGAAGGTCGGTGATCCGCATGCCGCGGTCCACCGCCTTGCACATGTCGTAAACCGTAAGCGCGGCGACGCTGGCGCCGGTCAGGGCTTCCATCTCGACCCCGGTACGCGCCGTGATCTTGCAGGTCACGCTGATGTCTACGGCGTTGCGCGCCGGGTCGCAGGCGAGATCCACATGCACCGCATTGAGGGCGAGCGGATGGCACAACGGAATCAAGTCGGCGGTGCGTTTTGCCGCCATGATCCCGGCCAGCCGCGCGACCTGGAGCACGTCGCCCTTTTTCATCTCGCCGGCCATGATTCGCCGCAAGGTATCCGGCTCCATGAGGACGCTGGCTTGGGCCGTGGCGGTGCGCTCCGTGACGTCCTTGTCCGAGACGTCGACCATGAGCGCCTTGCCCTCTTTATCGAAATGGGTGAGGTCTGACATGCTCAGCCGCGCGCCCGCAGGCGCTCCTCTCGTCCCAACAAGGCGGCCGTGGCGGCCGCCACGTCGGCTTGGCGCATCAGCGCTTCGCCGACCAGAAAGCGGCGCACGCCGACGCGGGCCAGGCGCGTCAGGTGCACATGCTTGTGCAAGCCGCTTTCGCACACCGCCGCGCGCCCGTCGGGCAGCAGCGGCGCCAGGCGCTCCGTCGTGCTCAGGTCCACCTCCAACGTCTTGAGATTGCGGTTGTTGATACCGATCAGCGTGGTCTCGAGCGCGAGCGCGCGCTCAAGCTCGTCCGCATCGTGCACTTCGACGAGCACGTCCATGCCGTAGTCGCGCGCCGCCGCTTCCAGTTCCTTCGCCTGGGCGTCGGAAAGCGCGGCCACGATCAGCAGAACGCAATCGGCGCCGAGCGCCCGAGCCTCGGCCATCTGGTAGGGGTCGAGCATGAAGTCCTTGCGCAGAACCGGCAGCGCGACCGCGGCGCGCGCCGCCTCGAGATAAGAATCCTGGCCCTGAAAATAGGGTGTGTCGGTGAGCACCGAAAGGCAGGTGGCGCCGCCGTCCCGGTAGGCGCGAGCCAGCGCCGGCGGTTCGAAGTCGGGCCGGATCAGGCCCTTGCTGGGTGAGGCCTTCTTGAGCTCGGCGATGAGCGCGTGGCCGCCGGCCTCGGCGGTGGCGCTGAGGGCGGCAGCAAAGCCGCGCGGCCGCTCAGCCGCGCGCGCCGCCGTGTCCAACGCGGCGAAGGACCTGCGGGCCTTGGCGGCGGCGATGTGTTCGCGCTTGGCGGCGCAGATCTTGGCCAGGACGTCGCTCATCTACGATCCTCTACGATCCGTTCGGCCGGTTGGTGATGGCGATCAGCCGCTCCAGCGTTGCCCGCACCTTGCCGGCATCGATGGCCTCGGCGGCCAGCGCGACGCCGGCCTTCAGGTCCGCGGCCTGCCCGACGATCACCAGCCCCGCCGCGCTGTTCAAGAGAACCACGTCGCGCACCGCGCTCGGCGCGCCGGCGAGCAGGTCGGTCATGATCCGCGCGTTGGCCTTGCCGTCACCGCCCTTGAGATCGGCCAGCGTCGCGCGCGGCAAGCCGGCGTCTTCCGGGGTCACCTCGAAGGCGCTGATCGCACCGTCCTTCAGCTCGGCAACCCGCGACGGGCCGGTCGTCGTCAGCTCGTCCAGGCCGTCCGCGCCATGCACGACCCAGACCCGTTCGGAGCCGAGATTCTTCAGCACCATCGCCATGGGTTCCATCCAGGCGGCATCGAACACGCCGAGCAGCTGGAATTTGGCCCCGGCCGGATTGGACAGCGGTCCCAGCAGATTGAAGATGGTGCGGGTGCCGAGCTCGACCCGGGCCGGGGCGACGTGACGCATGGCGCCATGATGGCGCGGCGCCATGAGAAAGCCGATGCCGGCCTGCCAAATCGATTCGCGGACCAGCGCCATGTCGGCCTCGATATCGACCCCGAGCGCGGCGAGCAGATCGGCGGAGCCCGAGCGCGACGAGAGCGCCCGGTTGCCATGCTTGGCCACCGGCACGCCGCAGGCCGCGATAACAATCGCCGCGGCGGTCGAGATGTTGAAGGTCCCTTTGGCGTCGCCGCCGGTGCCGCAGGTGTCGATGGCGCCGGCCGGCGCCTCGATGGCGACGGCGCGCGAGCGCAGCGCCATGGCGCCGCCCGTGATTTCGTCCACGGTTTCGCCGCGCACCCTCAGCCCCAGCAAAAAGCCGCCCATTTGCGCCGGCGTCGCCTCGCCCATCATCATGATATCGAAGGCATGGCGCGCCTGCTCGACGGTGAGCCGTTCGCCCGCCGCGACCCGGCCGATCAACGCCTTGAGGTCTTCGGCGCCGTTCATGCCCGGCTCGCCGCGTCGACACTCGTCAGAAAATTCTTCAGCAAGGCGTGGCCGTGCTCCGAGGCGATGCTTTCCGGATGGAATTGCACGCCATGCACCGGCAACGTCTTGTGCGCGAGCCCCATGATCACGCCGTCGTCGGTCTCGGCGGTCACCTCCAGGCAGGCCGGCAGGCTTTGCCGCTCGACCATCAGCGAATGGTAGCGCGTGGCCGAGAACGGCACCGGCAGGCCGTCGAACAGGCCGCGTCCGTGGTGGCGGATTTGGCTCAGCTTGCCGTGCATCAGTGTCGGCGCGCGGACCACCCGCCCGCCGAAAGCCTGGCCGATCGACTGATGGCCCAGGCAGACGCCAAGCAGCGGCACCACGCCCGCCGCCCGGCGCACCAGCTCAAGACAAATGCCCGCCTTGTCGGGATCGCACGGTCCCGGCGAAAGCACGATGCCTTGCGGGGCGAGCGCCAGCACGTCTGCGACCGTGACCGCGTCGTTTCGGTGCACGACAGCTTCGGCCCCGAGCTCGCCGAGAAAATGCACCAGGTTGTAGGTGAAGCTGTCGTAATTGTCGATTAACACATACATTTCAAATAATTATACTATGTTTTTAGATTCGTGTCTCAACATTGAATTCGCCGTCTCTTGGCGCCTGATGACGCGGCTCGGCGCAGCAAATCCTTAGTAAGCCGAGCCGTCAAGTCCCAGCGGACGGATTGGACTGGTTCTGGCCCTGACCTTCGGGTAACTAGAAGCCAGACATCAGGGGGGCCGGCGGCGCCCGCGCTGCGGGCGAAGATGCTTGTTTGGCCGGGTCTGGCCTGCACTGGGCGAAACTCTAGGGGGAATGCCGGTGGTCCGAAAGACCTATCAACGCATCGCGCGGCTCTACGATCTACTCGACCTGCCGTTCGAGCGGCGCCGTTATCAGCCGTTGCGGCCAATCATGTTCAAGGGCCTTTCCGGGACAATCCTCGATGCCGGCGTCGGGACGGGCCGCAACATGCCGTTCTATCCCGGCGGCGCCCGTGTCTTCGGCATTGATCTCAGCCCGGCGATGCTGCTGCGGGCACGCCGGCGCCGCGCGCAGGTCGGCGCGGCTGTCGGTTTGGCCGAGATGGATGTGTTGCATTGCGGCTTCGCGGACCGCCAGTTCGACGGCATCGTCGCCACGTTTCTATTTTGCGTCCTCGACGAGCGCCAGCAGCTGCCGGCGCTCAAGGAGCTGGCTCGCATTTGCCGGCCGGACGGCGAAATTCGCTTGCTCGAATACAGCTATTCCGCCGCTCCGATGAAGCGGTTCATCATGCGCCTGTGGGCGCCGTGGGTGCGGTGGGCGTACGGTGCGGCGTTCGACCGCGACACGCACCGCTATGTTGCGGAGGCCGGTCTCGAGATGGTCGAAAACCGGTTCTTGTTTGAGGACATCATCCGCCTGATCGTCGTCCGTCCCGCCGCGCGAGGAGCGGCCTGAGCGCCGACCCTTCAGGCGAAGATATCGATCGCTTCCCCGGTGGTTTGGCCGGACGTGATGGCCATGTATTGCTGTTGCTGACGCTGTTCGGCTTCTTGCCGGGCGCGCCGTTGGTCCTCGGCGCTATTATCGTTCTGAGACGGCTCTATGGCGGCGACGGGCTTGACGGCGCTGAAGCTCTTGAATGGGGTGACGGGCCGCGCGACGGTGGACAAGGAACTGACGTCCATACGGGTCTCCTTTTCGGTAACCCCGCTATCCAGACGATCTTGGACTGGACCGGAGGCTTTGCGTCCCGCCGTTACCGACGGTTTGCCGTTTCGTGGAACCGAGTACAAACGGTGCCCACTCTTTTTGTGGACCGTACATTCTGGCCTCTGACATCTTTACAAGCCCTTAACGGACGTGGGCTCACTATCCACTGTTTCCGGGCTCCTGCTATGGCGGGACAGGCGCGCCTCGGCTATCTTGGCGGCGGGTGGGCTCAAGACGCGGGGAACCCCGATTAACCGACCGTTAACCTTGCCGAAAGCAACGCGGCATCATGACCGATATTTCCGCTATTTCTGCTGCGGCTCTGACCATCGAGGAGGCCACGATCCGCCTGCACGAGGCGGATAACGTGGTGATCGCCAAAGCGGACCTCGCTCGGGGCACGATGATCGAGAGCGAGGGCGAGCGCCTGGAGCTGCGCGGCGCGGTGCCGCATGGGCACAAGATCGCGACCCAGGCCGTTGCGGCCGGAGAGGCGCTGCGCAAATACGACCAGATCATCGGCTTCGCGAGCCAAGCCATCGCGCCTGGCGAGCACGTGCACAGCCACAACCTCGCCTTCGCCGACTTCAAGCGCGATTACGCCATCGGCGTGGACGCGCGCCCGACCGATTATCTGCCCGAGGACGAACGCGCCACGTTTGAGGGCATCGTGCGGGCGGACGGCCGCGTCGCGACCCGCAATTATTTGGCGGTCGTTACCACGGTGAACTGCTCGGCGACCGCGGCGCGATACATCGCGGAGTCTTTTCGCGGCGATGCCTTGGCGGACTACCCGGCGGTGGATGGCGTGATCGCGCTCACCCACGGCTCCGGCTGCGGCATGGCTCCGTCGGGCGACGGCTACGATTATTTGCGCCGCGCTATTTCCGGTTATGCGCGCCATCCCAACATTGCCGGGTTCCTGTTGCTCGGGCTTGGCTGCGAGGTCAACCAGGTCGATGCGCTGGTCGCCGATAGCGGCCTCGCACTCGACCCGATGGCGCACGCCATGACCATCCAGCAGAGCGGCGGCACCACGGCGACCGTGCGCGAGGGCTGCGCGCGCCTGCGCGACATGCTGCCCGAAGCCAACCGCGTGAGGCGCCAGTCCGTGCCGGCAAGCGCGCTCGTGCTGGGCATGGAATGCGGCGGCTCCGACGCCTTCTCCGGGCTCACCGCCAACCCGGCGCTCGGCGCGGCGGCGGATCTTCTGGTGCGCCACGGCGGCACGGCGATCCTCGGCGAGACCCCGGAGATCTATGGCGCCGAGCATCTGCTTGTGCGCCGGGCGGCGACCGCCGAAGTCGGGCGCAAGCTGATCGAGCGGGTCGAGTGGTGGGAAGGCTACACGGCGGCCAATCAGGCCGCGATCGACAACAATCCGAGCCCCGGCAACAAGGCCGGCGGCTTGACCACGATTCTCGAAAAATCCCTCGGCGCCGCCGCCAAGGGCGGCACCACCAACCTGGTCGAGGTCTACCGCTATGCCGAGCCGGTTACGGCGAAGGGCTTTGTTTTCATGGATACGCCGGGCTACGACCCCGTCTCCGTGACGGGCATGGTCGCCGGCGGGGCCAATATCATCTGCTTCACCACCGGGCGTGGTTCCGTGTTTGGCTGCAAACCGGTGCCGAGCCTCAAGCTGGCCACCAATACCCGCACCTACCAGCGCATGGCCGAGGATATGGACATCAATTGCGGCCTGGTGATCGACGGCGAGACCGATATCCCGACCATGGGTGAGCGGATCTTCCAACGGATCCTCGAGGCCGCGTCTGGCCGGCCGACCAAGAGCGAGGCGCTCGGCTTCGGCGAGGCGGAGTTCGTCCCGTGGCAGCTGGGCGCGGTGTTATAGCGCGGGCAGGGCGATAGGTTCGCGAGAGGTAAGAAAAAGACATGCCAATGGTGTCAGGCGCCGGATTGCCGGCGCAAGCGAGGTTGAGCTGAGCGACAAATCCCAGACCCGTGCGGGCGGTCAGCCTGCGGATGGCGGGCGCGGCGATGGCATCTGGCGCGGTCGCTGGCTGCAAGCGGCCTTGGGGTTGCTCGGGCTCGTCATCGTGGGCGCCGCCCTCGGCTCCTGGCTTGGCTTGAGCGGCACCGAGCGCGAGGACCCGCGCCGCGCGGCCGGATACGAGGTCGCCGCCGCCGCCTCCCAACGAGCTGTCGCCGCCTCCGAACCCACCGACCCGGCGTCCCGGCTCGCGCCACGCTCGCCTGAGGCCGTGCGCAAGCGGCTCGAGGACCGCGGCGTGGCGTCGGTTCCCAGATTGTTGCGGGCCGGCCTGCGACGAGAGGAGGTGCCCGAGGCGGAACACGCGCTTGAGGTGGCGCGTTCGCCGGCGGCGCCAGACAGGCTCGAACCCGACGTTCGCGAAAGCGGCCACGGACCTGGGAGCGCTCGCGTCCCACGCGCGGTGCAACCGCTACCGGCGTGGCGCCGCTATGCGGCGCGCGAGGAAGGCATCGGCACGTTGCCGATGATCGCGATCGTCATCGACGACCTGGGTCATTCCGAACGCCATGTGGTCCGGGCCCTGGCCCTCGACGTGCCCGTCACGTTTGCGTTCTTGCCTTATGCGCCGCATGCCAGGCGGCTGGCGCGCCGGGCGCGCGCGCAAGGTCGCGAGGTGCTCATGCACTTGCCCATGGAGCCCGACAATCCAGCCACGGATCCAGGCCCGAACGCGCTGCATCTCGGTCTCGGCGAGGCGGAGCTCAAGCGGCGGATCGAGCACAACTTGGCGCAGTTGGAAGACTATGTGGGGGTCAACAACCACATGGGCTCGAAGTTCACGCGCGACGCCCAGGCCATGGCCATGGTGTTGGCGGAGCTCGATGCGCGCGGCCTGATGTTTCTGGATTCGGTGACCACGGCATCGACGGTCGGTTTCGAGCTGGCCGAGCGGCGACGCATGCCCTATGCGCGCCGCAATGTGTTTCTCGATTCCGACGCGGCGCTTGGCGCGGTCGAGGATCAACTGGCGCTGTTGGAGCACATGGCGCGCGAGCGGGGCTACGCGGTGGCGATCGCGCACCCTTATGACGAGACCTTCGCGGCTCTCGAAGCGTGGTTGCCGGGGGCCCGAGACCGGGGCTTGCGCATCGTGCCCATCAGCGCGGTGGCCGCCCTGGAATGTGCGTGTTAGGGCCGTTCAAACCTGAAATTTTCTAACCGCTGCCCCGGCTCGCGAAGCGTACCGCTTCTTCCGAGGCGCGAATCAGGGCGCGCGCTTTGTTGCAGGATTCCTGATATTCGGCCTCGGGGTCGCTATCGGCCACCACGCCGCCGCCGGCCTGCACGTACATGGTGCCGTCCTTGACGATCGCCGTGCGCAACGCGATGCAGGTATCCATGGCGCCGTCGGCCGCGAAATAGCCGACCGCGCCGGCGTAGATGCCGCGGCGTTCTTTCTCCAATTCGTCGATGATCTCCATCGCCCGCACCTTGGGCGCGCCGGTCACGGTGCCGGCGGGAAACCCGCCGACCAGCGCGTCGATCGCGTCGAGCCCGGCGCGGATCGTACCTTCGACGTTGGAGACGATGTGCATGACGTGGGAATAGCGCTCGATCGCCATCTGTTCGGTGACCTTGACACTGCCGATCTCGGCGACACGGCCGACGTCGTTGCGCCCGAGGTCGAGCAGCATCAAATGCTCGGCCCGCTCCTTCGGGTCGGCCAGCAAGTCCTCGGCCAGCGCCTCGTCCTCGCGGCGTGTGGCGCCGCGCGGGCGGGTGCCCGCGATGGGGCGAATGGTCACCGTGCCGTCACGCAGGCGCACCAGGATCTCGGGGCTCGAGCCGACCACCGCTAAGGCGCCGAAATCGAGAAAGAACAGACACGGCGAGGGATTGAG
>JAUVWK010000003.1 GCA_030604165.1 Alphaproteobacteria bacterium
GGCGACCAGGCCGATGACATCGCGCGGGCTGGACGGGCCCAGCAGTGGCAGCATCAAATAGGGCCCCTCGGCGAAGCCCCACACCGAGAGCGTCTGACCGAAATCCTCGCTGCGATAGGGCAGGCCGAAGCCGTCGGCCACATCGAACAAACCGGCAACGCCGAGGGTCGAATTGATCGTGAAACGGCCCAACGTTATGCCGGCGCGCTCGAAATCGCCCTGCAAAAGATTGTTGGCCAAATTGACCGGCTCGCCGAGATTGTTGAGCACATTGCGGATCCGCTCACGCCCCCACAGAGGCACGATGCCCACATACATGATACTTATGGGCTTGAAGAGCAGGCCGTCGAAGGTCCGGTTGAAGGCGAAAATACCGCGGTTGATCGCCTCGAACGGGTCGCGGTCGTCGTAAGCCGCGTCGTCGTACGCCGTGTCGCCACTCTCGGCGCCATCCGCCCCGGGCTCGCGCGCGGACGTCGCACAATTCGCCACGACCGAGACCACCAAGACAAGCGCGAAAAAGCGCGCAACGAAGGCGACGATCCGCCGATCTCCGGCCAATGTCGCAGGTCTCACGGACACTCCCTAGAACGCAAGCCGTTCTTCTGTTGTTAGCGACATGCCGCTTTTGAACCGGCGGCCGAGACCCGACTGAGTCGCATAACGCCCCCGCCAGCGACGACCGTGCAGCCGCGATAATGCGTGGTGCTGGTTAAAAAAGCCTTGGTGGCGATAAATGCTCTCGTCGGCGCGGAGTCGCGCTCCATCCCCATTTGTCCCGAATCCTTGATTAGCATAGGTGCTTCGTTGAGGCCAGCGCGGCGCAGCAGCCGACAAATCGACCTCGATGCGCCGCGCCGAGCGCCTCGCGGCATCACGGCGATACCTCTCCAGGGCCGCGCCCATGGGCGCACGTGGCCCAAGAACTGCTCGAACGAACCCAATTTTATCAAGTTATTACATTTTGTTACTAGTCGTCCTCCGGTAGGGAGGCGCGCGCGCACCGGTGCCCGAGGCAGCGCCCAGGGACCGCGTCAACACGCCCTTAACCAATCGCGCGCTACCTTCCGCCGGATGATCCTGCCCCCACGCCCGGCGCAAGACGACGGCGGCGCGGAACGCCGCGTTCGCGGACCAACCGGGCCTGGAGCAATCGCATGATGATCGACGGGCCCCATGCCGAGGAGCGTTTGGTCGAACATCTGCGCGGCCTCGAGGACCAGACCGCGGGCCGCTCGGGGCTTTATCTCCAACTCTCGACCGTCCGATCGGAATATCGCCGCGATTATCATCGGCGTGTCGCGGCTCACACCTTTGCCGATCATGTGACAGAGCTCGAGGGCACGCAGTTCGTCTGCGGCAACGGCGATATGGTCTTTCTGTGCTTGGGTGCCAAGGCGCACGAGCTCGACGAGTTGGCTGAAAAGCTCCACTACCTGTTCGTCGGTGACACCATGCTGGTGGAGAACAAGGATCCGGCGGCGTTCTGCAAATGGTACGACCTCTCCATCGAATGGCGCGACATGATGGCTATCGCCGAGCGTCTGGCAGCCGAAAAAAAGGCCCTGCGGCCGCCCTCCGACGACGAGGACGGGGAAGAGGAAGAGGCGGTGGCGCTCGAACCGATCGACGCGCGGATCCTGGCCCAACTGGAGAGCGGGCTCGCCAGCATCGACCTCAGCGGGCTTTTGCGGCGCCAACCGATCTACCGCCTGACGGCCGACCAAGGCGCGCAGCCAACGCAGCTGGCCGAGGAGCTCTATGTCCGCATCGCGGAGCTGCAGCGCGCCACCACGCCGGGCGTGGACATCGCCGCGGACCGCTGGCTGTTCAAGCATTTGACGACCATTCTCGACCGCCGCTTCCTCGCGTTGCTGAGCCGAGAGGCCGACAAGCTGGTCCGCGGGGCGGTCTCGCTCAATTTTAACCTCGAGACGCTGATCACGGCCGAGTTCGGACGCTTCTTGGGACAACTCCCCACGGCCGAGCGCGAATCGCTGATCGTCGAGCTCCAGGTGATCGACGTGGTCGAGGACATGAGCACCTTCGTGTTCGTCCGCAGCTATCTGCAGGACAATGGCGTTCGGCTGGCGCTCGACGGCGCCGACTATTTGTCGCTTCCCGAACTCACCCAAACCGACCTCGGGTTCGATTTCGTCAAGCTGCGCTGGGATAACGGCATGCTGGCGCAAATCGGGAAAGACCACGAGCGAGCCCTGATCGAGGCCCTCGAGCGGATCGGGCGCGAGCGCCTGATACTGTGCCACTGCGATAGCGAGGACGCGGTCGATTTCGGCCACGGCCTCGGGCTGCGGCTGTTTCAGGGCCGCCATCTGGACAATTTGCAACGGCCGGAGGCGCGGCGCGTGAACTGACACCAAAGAGTGCGCGCCCGACACGCCGCCGCGCGCTCAAGCCTTTTCGGCCGCCTCCTTGGCTGCCGCCAGCACGTTGTCGGCAAGGCGGCCGCTGAGCTCCTGCAGGTGGTCGAAGGCGAACTCGAAACTGCCCACGCCAAGGGTCAGCGAACGCAGCTCGATGATCAGATCGTGCATCTCGGATTCCGGCATCTGGCTGCTGATCTGATCCCAGCCGGACCAGCCCTCCTTGGCCTCGAAGCCCAATACCTGCCCCCGCCGACCGGTAACCAGCCGCTGCACGTTCGGGGTATATCCGTTCGGCACCGAAATCGTGACGATGCAGATTGGCTCCAGCAACACCGGGCCGCACTTCGGCATGCCTTCGCTCATCGCCAAGCGGCCGGCGGTGCGAAACGCCTGTTCGGAACTATCGACGGCATGATGCTTGCCGTCGGTCAAGGTGACCGAGATATCCACCACCGGAAAGCCGAGCGGTCCCTTGGTCAAATAATCTTTGACGCCGTTCCCGACCGCCGGAATGTATTGTCTCGGGACCGAGCCACCGACCACCGTATTGTTGAACTCGAACCCGGCGCCCCGCGGCAACGGCTTGATATCGATTTGCACGTCGCCAAACTGGCCGTGACCGCCGGTCTGCTTCTTGTACCGCGAATGCTGCGAGACGGGTTTTCGAATGGCTTCCCTGTAAGCGACTTTTGGCGGCGCCGTCTCGAGCGTCAGGCCGTATTTGCTCTTCAGCCGACCGAGCGAGACCTTCAGGTGCATTTCGCCCTGTCCCCACAAAACGATCTCACGGGTGTCCGGATTTTGATTGAGGCCGACGGAGGGGTCTTCCTAACGGAGTTTCGCCATGGCGCCGCTGACCTTGACCTCGTCCTCCCGTTTGGCCGCGCGCACGGCAAACGCGTAAACGGGGGCGATCGCCGGCGCCCGAGGCAAGTCCTCGGCGCGATTGCCGTCTTCGGCGCTCAGCGTGTCGCCGGTTTCGACCCCCTCGAGGCGCCCCATGCCGACCACCGCCCCAGGCCCGGCAACCTCGAGCTTGGTTTGCTGCTGGCCGAGCAAGCTGTATAAGCCGGCGATCCGCTCGCCGCCATGCAAGCTCAAGCCATCGCTGAACTCTCCGCTCCACACGCGGGCCAAGGAGATCTTGCCGCCATGGGGTGAGATGTAGGTCTTGAGCACCTGCGCGAGCGGGCTCGCACCGGCCAGATCGATGCCCCGGTGCAGGGCCGAACTCTCGGCATCGGGCGCGATCTTGATCAGAGTATCGAGCAGCCGGCGCACGCCCCAGTCCCGTCCGGCCGAGCCCATGAACACCGGAATGATCCTGGCGTCGCAAAGGGTCTGGTGCAGATAGCTGACCACTTCCTCCACGGAGGGGAGCTTATCCTCCAGCAGGTTCTCCAGCAGCGTGTCGTCGAAATCCGCCAGGCTCTCGAGCAGGATCGTGCGGGCGCTGTCCTGGCGCTGATCGATCGATTCCGGCATATCGATCTGGTTGGCCGCGTGGTTCTCTTGATATTGGTAGGCCTGCCCGGAGACCAGATCGACATAACCGGTCACCGTCTCACCGTCGCGGATCGCCACTTGGCACGGCGCGAAGTGCCTCGACGACAACGGCTCGAGCGCCGCCACCAGCTCGGCCACGCGCACCGCCGCGTCGTCGATCTTGTTGGCGAAAACGATGTGCGGAATGTCCTTTTGATCGAGAAACTTAAAGAGCCGCGCCATGGTCCAGACGCGTTCGATATCGGGCTCGCAGACCACGATGGCCAGGTCCACGCCCACCAGGGCGTTGAAGGTCTCCTGCGAGAACTCGACCGAGCCGGGACAATCTAAAATGGAAAACGGCACGTCGTTGTACACAAAACTGGCCGCGTTGACCTCTGTGCTCGACTGGCGTTCGCGGGCCTCCAGCGAGGCATCGCCGACGGTATTGCCTTCCGGTACGCTGCCCTTGCGGGTTGTCGCGCCGGTGACAAACAAGAAGCTCTCGAGGAGCGTGGTCTTGCCGCTGGTGTAAGGGCCGACGAGCGCCACGCTTCGTGCGCCCGCATTGCTGCTGATATTCATGCGATCTCCCCAATATCGGTCCTGACTGCCGCGGTGCGGTCGGATCAAGCGATGCGATGGCGTGTCGCACCCCCTCCGCGCGCCACGCCTGGGCCGCGACTCGCTTATTCTTCGGGCGGCGCGGAGCCGCCCTGGTCCACATCTTCTTCGGGCGGCGCGGAGCCGCCGTGGTCCACATCCGAAGACCCGATGTTTTCAGTGCAATCAATGAAATGCAACCCCGATTTACCGATTTGCCGACGCGCCGAGGCCGTTTGCTCGGCGCTGATTGCTCGGGGCTGGCGCCGTGGGCGGGCCGACGATATGGTGAGCGCGGGCTGGCGGCGCGGGATCACGAGCATGAGCATTTGGGGCAAGTTGATCGGCGGCGCCGCCGGCTTCGCGGTCGGCGGCCCCATCGGCCTTGTCGTCGGCCTCGCGGCCGGGCACTTCGTGGACCGCTTGAGCCGGCGCGGCACGGGCGCCGCCGGAACCGAGGCGGACGCCATTGGCGCCAAGCGGGCCGCCTTCGCGATCGCCCTGATCGCGCTCTGCGCCAAAATGGCGAAGGCCGACGGCGAGGTCACGCGGGACGAGGTCAATGTCTTCAAGCGGCTCTTCCGCGTGCCCGAAGAGGAGGCTGCGCAGGTCGGAAAAATTTTCGACCAGGCGCGGCGCGAAACCACCGGCTTCGAGCCCTACGCGGAACAAATTGCGCAGCTGTTCGCGCAAAATCCCGCGGTCCGCGAAGAACTGCTTGGCGCTTTGTTCCGCATCGCCATGGCCGATGGCCATATGCACGCCAAGGAACAGAGCTATTTACGCCGCGTGGCCGAGATCTTCGGCTTCGACGAGCTCGCCTTCGAGCGCATTCTGGCCAGCCACATGGGCTCGTCAGACAGCGATCCGTACGAAATTCTCGGCCTGAGCCGCGAGGCCCGGAACGACGAAATCAAGGCCGCCTATCGCGCCCTGATTCGAGAAAACCACCCCGACCGTCTGGTGGCGCAAGGCATGCCCGAAGAAATGGTGGCGGTGGCGAACGACAAGATGGCGGCTATCAACGATGCCTATGACCGCGTCGCCAGGCTCCGCGGGATCAACTGAGTGCGCCGGCAGGGCTTGCCGAACGGGCGCGCGCCTAGGCGCGGCGGAGCGCCCGACGGTCCGGGCGCGGCGACGCCATGACGCCGAACCATATCCTGTTCGCGAGCGGCATGGCGCTGATCTGGGGCTTCGGTTTCGTGGCCAGCAAATATGGCGCGAGCCACATGCCGCCCTTGTTTTTTCTGACCCTCAGATTCTGCGCCGCGGGGCTCATCCTCGTCTGGTTCGTCAAGGTGCCACGCCAGTACCTTTTGAGGATCGGCCTGTTCTCGGCCACGATGGGGCTTGGACATTTCGGCCTATTCTATGTGGCGCTCAGCCGTGGCGTCGATGCCTCCACCGCCGCGATTATCTGGCAGCTTCAGGTGCCGATGACCACCTTGCTCGCCGCCGTCGCGCTGCGCGAGCGGCCCGGTTGGCGCGGCGCCCTGGGCATCGCGATCGCCTTCGCCGGCGTGGTGATCCTGGCCGGCGAGCCGCGCCACCTCGACCAATTGCTCGGTATCGGCCTGATGCTGGCCTCGAGCGTGATGTGGGCGATCGCCAATATCCAGGCCAAGCGTTTGGCCGCGGTCGGGCCGCTCACGCTGAACGCTTGGATGTCGATCATGGCCGCGCCGGCGATGCTGGTCCTGTCCCTCGCGCTCGAAGAGGGGCAAATCGACAGCCTGCTGACCGACGACTGGCGCGTGCATGGCTCGCTGCTGTACATCATGGCCGCCTCCACCTTGCTGGGCTATTGGCTTTGGTACTTTCTGTTGCAGCGCTATCCGATCTCGCGCGTGGCGGGCTTTATGCTGCTCGTGCCCTTCATCGGCGTGTTGGCGGGCGTTCTGGTGATGCACGATCCGCTGAGCTGGCAAACCGGCGCGGGGGGGCTGGCGACGCTCATCGGAGTCGCCTTGATCGTGCTCCGGCGCGCCCACGCGGAAGACGCCGTCGCGGGCGGTCCGCGATCCTAAAGCGGTGCAGAGGTCGAGCGGCCCCGGCCAGGGCAACAGGTTCTGACTTATGCTGCGCGCCATGGCGGTAACGGAATGCTGCGCAACGTGATCGAACGGGCCTCGCCGAACCACGACGAGCGGCCGGCGGCGAGCGCGGTCGATATCTTGGTCTTGCATTATACCGACATGGCCGACGCGGAGGCCGCGCTGGCGCGGTTGTGCGATCCGGCCGCCGCCGTCAGCGCCCACTATTTGATCGACGACGACGGCACGACCTACCGGCTAGTGTCCGAGACCCGCCGCGCTTGGCACGCGGGACGGAGTCATTGGCGCGGGCGCGACGGGATCAACGCCTTCTCCATCGGTATCGAACTGGTCAATCCGGGCCACAGCCACGGCTACCGCGCCTTTCCGCAAGCGCAGATGGCGGCGCTGCGGGCGCTGGCGCAAGAGGTGATGGAGCGGCACGGGATCCCACCGCGCAACGTCCTCGGCCACTCGGACGTGGCGCCGGGACGCAAGGTCGATCCGGGCCACCTGTTCGATTGGCCCGGCCTGGCGCGCGCGGGCGTCGGCCTTTGGCCGACCGCGGCGGCCCCCGATGCCGGCGTCGCTGCCCCACTACGCCGCGGCCAACAGGGTGCGGCGGTGCGGGCCTTGCAGGACGCCCTGGCCGATTACGGTTACGGCGTTGCCGCCGACGGCGCCTTCGGCGCCGCGACCGAGGCCGTGGTCGCCGCCTTTCAGCGCCATTTTCACCCCTCGGAGATCACCGGCGCCGGCGACGGCGAGACCCTCGCGCGGCTCGCGCGCTTGCGCACCCTCGCCGGGGGCGCGCCCGGGGCCGCTTGACCGGTCGATCTAGGCGGCGTACCTAATTACCTGCCAGACGGCCGGATGGCCGCCCCCGCCCGCGGGCGGGGGAGGAAAGTCCGGGCTCCACGGAAACACGGAGCCGGGTAATACCCGGCGGGGGCGACCCCAGGGAAAGTGCCACAGAAAGCAAACCGCCGGCCGCGGTCCCCCGGGGCCTCGGCGGGCAAGGGTGAAAGGGTGCGGTAAGAGCGCACCGCGCGTCCGGCGACGGGCGCGGCATGGTAAACCCCTCCGGGAGCAAGACCGAATAGGGGCGGTACGCCCGGCGCTTAGCTGTGTCGGACAGGCGGGTTTTCGCACCGGCCGCCCGGGTTGGTCGCGCGAGGCGTCCGGTAACGGGCGTCCCAGATGAATGGCCATCGCCCGCGCCTCTGCCCGAGACGCGGCGCACAGAACCCGGCTTACAGGCCGTCTGGCGCTATTTCTCCCGGTTCCAGCACCGGGCGGCTTCACCCGAAAACCGCAGAGACCGCGCTCAACAAGGCTTTGCGACAGGGCGAGCGCCAGGGCGAGCGACAGGGCGAGGCCCGCCCGAGCAGGCCCGCGGTGCCCAGAACATAAAAAGAACAATATTTATTACGCACGGCGCCGCGCGGCACTTGGTGAATTCGTCAAGGCGCAGTAATTCACCGGCCGTGGCGGGGCTTCGGCAGAGCTCCGATTAGAACCGCGCGCGCCAACGACTTGGCATTACTGGAAATCCGCGTTGACGCCCATGAAAACCCATGATATCCCATATTGTCCCAAGAGAGAGGCAGTGACCGAGTCAAGGATTCACGCCACCCCACGGACGGGCGACGGGACGGAGGCATATTTGGAGGAACGCGGGCTTGGCACTATTTACGGGCCTCGTCGTGAACAAGGTGGACCGGAAGGGCCGGGTTTCGGTTCCGGCCCCCTTTCGCGCCGCTCTGACCGGCCTAAGCTTCCACGGCATCGTGGCCTACCCTGCCGCGGACGGCACCCGGGCTATCGATGGCTGCGGCATCGACTGGCTGGAGCAGTTGAGCGCCCGTTTTGCCACAGCCAACCCGTTTGCGCCACAGTTTCGCAATGTGCAGATGGCGATCTTTTCCAATGTCGACCAGCTCAATTTCGACGGTGAGGGCCGCGTCCTCCTGACGCCCAAACTGATCGAGCACGCCAACATCACCGAACAGGCCGCCTTCGTCGGCCTCGGCGACAAGTTTCAGATCTGGCGCCCGGAGGTGCTCGAGCAGGCCCGCGGCGACGCCATGAGGCAAGCGGTCGAGGAGATGGCCACGCTTGATCTGCCGCCCGCGCCGCCCGGAGACAAACGCTGATGCCGCCCCCGAGCCAGGATACTGCCACCGCGCCGCCCGCGGCAGGGCATCGACCCGTGATGGTCAGGGAGGTGATCGCGGTGATCGAGCCCAAGGATGGCGGCATCTATATCGACGGCACCTTCGGCGCCGGCGGCTACAGCCGCGCCCTCCTGGAGGCGGCGGCCTGCCGCGTCTGCGCCATCGACCGCGATCCTGCGGTATTGGCCGCCGGCGCGGCGCTGGCCCGGCAATTTCCCGGTCGGCTGACCCTGATCACCGGCCGATTCAGCGAAATGGAAGAGCTCCTGCGACCGCATGGGCTCGCTGCCGTGGATGGCGTGGCGCTCGATCTCGGCGTCTCGTCGATGCAGTTGGACGATGCCGCGCGCGGCTTCTCGTTTCGCTTCGACGGCCCGCTGGATATGCGCATGGGTGCCGATGGGCCGAGCGCGCAAGAGGTGATCAATAGCGCCTCGCAAGAAGCTCTCGCCGATCTGATTCATGCCTATGGCGAGGAACGCCGGGCGCGCGCGATCGCCCGGGCCATCGTCACGGCCCGCCGGCAGGCGCCCATCGTGCGAACCACACAACTTGCCGAGATCGTGCGCCGGGTGGTGCGCCGTGGCAGCGGCGGCATGGACCCGGCGACGCGCACGTTTCAGGCGCTACGCATCCATGTCAACGACGAGTTGGGCGAGCTCGATTCCGGGCTGGCCGCGGCCGAGCGCCTCTTGAAGACGGCGGGGCGACTTGTCGTGGTCTCGTTCCATTCGCTCGAAGACCGCCGGGTCAAGAGCTTCCTCAGAACGCGCAGCGGCGACGTGCCGGCGCCCAGCCGCCACGCCCCGCCCGTCAGCGCCACAATCTTGCCCGATCCGAGTTTTACACTGCCGTTTCGGCGTGCCCGCAAGCCAAGCGCCGCCGAGCTGGCCGCCAACGCGCGCGCGCGCTCGGCCCGGCTACGGGCGGGCAAACGAACCGCCGCGCCGGCATGGCCCGAACGGTGGGCGGCATGATCCGGCCGGCGGCGTTGATTTGGATCGGATTGGTGGTGGTGATCGCCGTCGTCCTGTTCCTGGTCAAGTACGAGGTGAAAAGCCTGGATGACGAATTGGCCGTTTTGCAGCAGGACACACTCGCCCAGCAAGAGGCGATTCACGTGCTGCGCGCCGAGTGGAGCTATCTCAATCGGCCGGAACGCCTGGCGGATCTCGCCGAGCGCCACCTCGACCTGGAGCCCGTCGGTCCCGGCCAACTCGTCGCCTTCGATCCATGGCTGGAGAAAACGCCGAACCGGAGCGCCGCAGAACTGGGCCGAAAAATATCAAGTGGGAGAACCGAGCCATGACCGATCTTGCCCTTCGCAGTTGGCGTAGCGGCGCCAAACCGGACTATTTCGCGAGCCGGGCCCGCGGCCCGGTGCTGAGCGAAAACCGGAACCGCCGTCCCTTGGAAACCGCGCGCACCCGCCTCCTGGTCGCCGGCGCGGTCTTCGCCTTGTGCTTCGCCGTGCTCGGCTCTCGCATCATCGACCTTTCGCTGCTCGGCGGCGCCGACGCCAACCGGCCAACGGCTCACGCGCCCACGGCGACGCTGACGCTGGCGCGCGCCGACATCGTCGATCGCAACGGCACGCTACTCGCCACCAACCTGCCCGCGCCGTCGCTCTATGTCGATCCGACCATGGTCCTGGACGCCGAGGAGGCCGCGGACAAGCTCCGCGCGGCACTGCCGGAGTTGGACCGCGACACGATCATCCAGCGCGCCACGGCGGGCGGTCGCTTCGTTTGGATCAAGCGCAATCTGACCCCCAATCAGCATTACGAGATCAATCGGCTCGGTCTGCCCGGCTTCGGCTTCGTGCGGGAAGAGCGCCGGGTTTATCCGCATGGCCCTCTGTTTGCCCATGCGCTTGGCTTCACCGGCGTGGACAACCATGGTCTCAGCGGCCTGGAAAAAGCCATCGACGAAGCGCTCAGCGACCCGACCGAAGCGCGCCGGGCGCCGGTGGCGTTATCCTTCGACGTGCGGGTGCAGCATGCGCTGCATGACGAGCTCAGCGCCGCCGTGGCGGATTTCCGCGCCAAGGGCGCCGCCGGCATCGTCCTCGACGTGGACACGGGCGAGGTGCTCGCCATGGTCAGCCTGCCCGACTTCGATCCCAACGCGCCCACGCTGAACACGGCGGCGGCGCACTTTAACCGCGCCTCGTTGGGTGTCTACGAGCTGGGCTCCACTTTCAAGACCTTCACCACAGCCATGGCGCTGGACTACGGCGTGGTGGGCCTGAACGACGGCTATGACGCGACCAAGCCGATCCGGATCGCGGGCTATGCGATCCGCGACGACCATCCGAAAAATCGCTGGCTATCGGTGCCCGAGATCTTCGTGTACTCGTCGAATATCGGTGCCGCCAAGATGGCCGCGGACGTGGGCACGACGCGGCAGCGGGCGTTCCTCGACAAGCTTGGCATGTTCGCTCCCATCGCCATCGAATTGCCCGAGACCGGCCGGCCGCTCACCCCCAAGCATTGGCGGGAGATCAATACCTTGACGGTCGCCTTCGGTCACGGCATCGCGGTCACGCCGCTGCACCTGATCGATGGCTTCGCGACCATCGTCAACGGCGGCATTCGCCGTGCGCCGACCCTTTTGAAACGCGACCTCGATGCGCCGACCGACGGCACGCAAGTCATCCGTCCGGAGACGTCAGCCATAATGCGGCGGCTGCTTCATCTGGTGGTTACGGACGGCACCGGAAAACAAGCAGCCGTCGCTGGCTATCTCGTCGGCGGCAAAACCGGCACGGCCGAGAAGGCCGTAAACGGACGCTACAAGAACAACGCCCTGCTCTCCACCTTCGTGGCCGCGTTTCCGATGAACGCGCCGCGCTACGCCGTGCTCGCCATGCTGGACGAGCCACGGGGCAACGAATCGACGTTTGGCTTCGCCGGCGCCGGCTGGACCGCGGCGCCCGTCGTCGGCCGCGTGATATCGCGCATCGCCCCCCTGCTTGGCGTGGAGCCGGTGAACGAGGAGATTGCGCCCGGGCGAAACGATCTCGTGGTCCATATCAATGGTCGGAGCCGACAGCTTGCGTCTTTCTGAACTGATGGCTGAACGAATGGAAAACGGACCGCCCTTGCCCGCAGCTGGCACCGACGACGTCGAGATCGTCGGCCTGTCCGCGGATTCGCGCGAGGTGCGGCCCGGCTACCTGTTTGCCGCGCTGAACGGCCGCCGTGCGAAGGGGGTCGATTTCATCCCCGACGCCGTGCGCCACGGCGCCGTCGCGGTGCTCGCGCCAAGCGCCGAGGCGCCCGCCGCGCCCGCCAGCGTGCGCCTGGTCACCGATGCCAACCCGCGGCGCAGACTGGCGCTCATGGCGGCGCGCTTCTATGGCCGACAGCCAAGCGTCGTCGCGGCCGTCACCGGCACCAACGGCAAGACCTCGGTGGCGGCGTTCACGCGCCAGATTTGGCAAAGCGCGGGCCACCGCGCGGCCAGCCTGGGCACGCTCGGCCTCTGCGCCGAGGATCTGCAGGCGCCGCTCGCCCACACCACGCCCGATCCGGTCACCTTGCATCGCGTCCTCGCGGACATCGCCAAGGCCGGGATCGAGCACGTCTCGCTCGAAGCCTCGAGCCACGGCCTCGACCAGCACCGGCTGGATGGCGTGCGGGTCACGGCCGCGGCGTTTCTCAACATCACGCGCGACCACTACGACTACCATGCGAACAGCGAGGCCTATTTCGCCGCCAAGGCCGGGCTGTTCGAGCGCGTTTTGGCCGAAGGCGGCACGGCCGTGCTCAATGCCGACGCCCCCGAGCGAGCGCGCCTCGAGGCGACGTGCCGCGCGCGGCACCAACGGGTCATCACCTTCGGCCAGGCGCCCGCCGACATTCGTCTGCGCGCCCGCGCCGACGACGCCACCGGTCAGCGCCTCGAGATCGACGCCTTCGGACGACGCGCCGAGGTGCATACGACGCTGCCAGGCGCCTTCCAGGCCCACAACATGCTCGCCGCCGCCGGGCTTGCCATCGCCACCGGCGTCCCGGTCGAGCAGGCGATCGCCGCGCTCGATCGGCTGACGGGCGTGCGTGGGCGGCTCGAGCGCGTGACCCGCCACCCCAACGGTGCGCCGGTCTTCGTCGATTACGCCCACACCCCGGATGCCTTGACCACGGCGCTGGCCGCGCTGCGGCCCTATACCCGCGGGCGCCTGGCCGTCGTGTTCGGCTGCGGCGGCGAGCGCGACGCGGGTAAGCGGGCGCAGATGGGGGCGGTCGCGGCCGAGCTTGCCGATCGGGTGATCGTGACCGATGACAATCCGCGCGGCGAGGACCCGGCCGCGATTCGACACGCCATCCTCGCCGCCTGTCCCGACGCCCGGGAATTCGGCGATCGCGCCGCCGCGATTGCCGCCGCCATCGCCGAACTCGACCCGGGCGACGTGCTGGTGATCGCGGGCAAGGGCCATGAGCAAGGCCAGACCATGGGCGGCCGGGTGATTCCCTTCGATGACGCAGAGGTGGCGCGGGGCGCGGTGGCCGCGCTCAAGGAGAGACGATCGTGAATGCAGCGAGGCGCAATCGCGAGGCACTCTGGACCGCCGCCGAGGCGGCCAAGGTGACCAGCGGCGACACGCGCAAGGACTGGCGCGCCCAAGGCACCTCCATCGATAGCCGCACGGTCGCGCCCGAAGACCTGTTCATCGCCCTCAAGGGGCCCAACCACGACGGCCATGACTATGTCACGGCTGCCCTGGCGCGTGGCGCCGCCGCCGCCGTCGTCGACCACGTGCCGCCGGACGCCTCGTTCGACGACCCGCTTTTGGTGGTCGAGGACACGCTGGACGCACTTTACGACCTCGCCCGTCACGCTCGGGCCCGCAGCCGCGGCACGATCATCGCGGTCACCGGGAGTGTCGGTAAGACCGGCACCAAGGAGTTGCTCGGCCGCGCGCTGCAGTCGCAAGGCGCCACCGTGGTCAGCGCGGGTAACCTCAACAATCAGATCGGCGCGCCGCTGAGCCTCTCCCGGCTCCCCCGCGCCGCCAAGTATGGCGTCTTCGAGTTGGCCATGAACCATCCCGGCGAGATCGCCTTCCTGACCCGCCTAATCAAGCCGCACGTGGCCCTGATCACCACCGTCACGGCGGCGCACCTGGAGGCCTTCGAGTCGCTGGAGGCGATCGCCGACGCGAAGGCCGAGATATTCGAGGGGCTGGAGCCGGGCGGTACCGCCGTGCTGAATCAGGACAACGCCTTCTTCTTCCGTCTCGCGGCGGCCGCGCGGCGCGCGGGCGCCGGACGCATCGTCGGCTTCGGCGAGACCGAAACCGCCGCCGCGCGCCAAATCGAGTGGACGCCGACACAAGACGGCGCCCGCGTCCGCGCCGAAATCGGCGGCCAGACGATCGCCTACGCGCTCAAGCTGGCGGGCCGGCATTGGGCGCTCAATAGCGTCGCCGCCCTGGCGGCCGCCGAGGCGGCGGGGGCAGACGCCGGGCAGGCGGCCAAGGCGCTCGAAACCGTCTCGGCGCTCAAGGGGCGCGGCGCCCGTCACGAAGTTGCCTGCGCGGGCGGCCATTTCCTGCTCATCGACGAAAGTTACAACGCGAGCCCCGCGGCCATGGCAGCGGCGATCGAGACGCTCGGGACATGCGCGCCCGCGCGCAACGGCCGGCGCATCGCCGTGCTCGGCGACATGCTCGAGCTCGGCCCGGACGCCGGCCTGCTGCACGCCGAGCTCGCGCCGCCGCTCGAATTCGCCGACATCGACCTCGTATTTTGCGCCGGCCCCCTGATGGCCAACCTTCATGCGGCGCTGCCGCCAGAGCAGCGCGGCGCCCATGCGGCCACCTCGGCGGACCTGGTTCCTCTGGTTCTCGCCGCGGTGCGGGCTGGCGACGTGGTTCTCGTCAAAGGCTCCCTGGGCAGCCGCATGGGGCCGGTGGTCGACGCGTTGCTGCAATCCGCCGGCACGCCCGACCGGGCGGCCAAAGGCGGATGATCGTGACGGAGGCCACGGACCGAGATGCTATACAATCTGCTATTCCCGCTCTCCGACACGATCGGAGTGTTCAACGTCTTTCAATATTTGACCTTCCGCACGGGCGCGGCGGTGATAACCGCGCTCTTGATCGCCTTCATCTTTGGTCCGTGGCTGATTCGGATCCTGAAGAAGCGACAGCAAAAGGGCCAACCGATCCGCACGGACGGCCCGGAAGGGCATACGCTCACGAAGCAAGGCACGCCGACGATGGGCGGCTTTTTGATCCTCCTCGCGCTAATCGTCGCCACCTTGCTGTGGGCCGACCTCACCAACGGCTACATTTGGGTGATTCTGCTGGTCACGATCGGCTTCGGCGCGGTCGGCTTCGTCGACGATTATCTGAAATTGAGCCGCAACAGCAGCCGCGGCCTGTCCACCCGGATCAAGTTCGGCGTCGAAGTGATTATCGCCGTCGGCGCGACCTTCTGGATCACCTCGCTCGGGGAGGCCTCGGTCGAAACTTCTCTGGCCCTGCCGTTCGTGAAATCGGTTTTGATCGATCTCGGCTGGTTCTTCGTGCCGTTCGCCGCCTTCGTCATGGTCGGCTCATCCAACGCCGTCAACCTGACCGACGGTCTCGACGGCCTGGCCATCGTACCGATCATGATCGCCGCCGCCAGTTTCGCGCTGATCGCCTATGTCGTCGGCAACGCCGTGTTCACGAACTATTTGCAGGTCCATCATGTGCCGGGCGCCGGCGAGCTGGCGGTGTTCTGCGGCGCCTTGGTCGGCGCCGGCCTCGGTTTCTTATGGTTCAATGCGCCACCGGCCATGGTATTCATGGGCGACACCGGCTCGCTTTCCGCGGGCGGCGCGCTCGGTGCGGTCGCGGTCATGACCAAGCACGAAATCGTCCTCGCGATCGTCGGCGGCCTGTTCGTACTCGAAGCGGTCTCGGTGATCGTACAAGTCGCCTCCTTCAAGCTGCTCGGCCGCCGCGTTTTCCGCATGGCGCCGCTGCATCACCATTACGAAAAAAAGGGTCTTGCCGAACCGACCATCGTGATCCGGTTTTGGGTGATCGCGGTGATCCTCGGGCTGGTTGGACTATCGACGCTTAAGTTGAGGTGAGATGGTTATTGTTGGCTCTCCCTATCGCGGCCGCCCGGTGGTTGTTCTGGGCCTCGCCAAATCGGGCCTCGCGGCGGCGCGGGCGCTGCTGGCCGGCGGTACCCATGTGCTGGCCTGGGACGACGACCCGGCGCGGCGCGAGATGGCGCAGCGTGCCGAGGTGCCGGTGAGCGAGCCCGCAGAATGCGACTGGGGCGTCATCGCGGCGCTGGTGCCGAGCCCCGGCGTGCCGCTGGACCACCCGATGCTCACCGCCGCGCGCCGGGCGAGCACGGAGATCGTCGGCGATGCCGAGCTGTTGTGGCGCGCCGCACAGGCGCCGCGTTATGTCGGGGTCACGGGCACCAACGGCAAATCGACGACCACCGCGTTGATCGGCCATATTCTGGCGCGCGCGAAGCGGCCGGTGCAAGTCGGTGGCAACCTCGGAACGCCAGCGCTCGCGCTGGAGACACTGTGGGCCGAGGGCACCTACGTGCTCGAGATGTCGTCCTTCCAGCTCGACTTGACCGCGCGGCTCTCCTTCGACGTCGCGGTGTTGCTCAATATCGCGCCGGATCATCTCGAGCGCCACGGCTCCATGGACCGCTATATCGCCGCCAAACGCAAAATCTTCCGGTCCGGCCGTCTGGCGACCGCGATCGTCGGTGTCGATGATGCCGACAGCCGGCTTATTCTCGAAGCAGTTGACGCACAGGGCATTACCGAGACGGTTCCGGTCGCCATCGGCCGCCCCTTGCCCGACGGCGTCGCCGTGCTGGACGGAACCCTGTTCGAACGCGGCGCGGCGGTTTGCGACTTGACGGATGCGGCGGCGCTGACCGGCGCGCACAATTGGCAGAACGCGGCCGCGGCCTTCGCGGCGGCGCGCGCCTGCGGGCTCGACCGGGAACCGATCGCCGAGGCCTTGCAAGACTTTCCGGGCCTGCCCCACCGCATGGAGCGGATCGCCTGCATCGATGGCGTTGCCTTCGTCAACGACAGTAAGGCGACCAACGCCGAGGCGACGGCACGCGCGCTGGCTTGCCACGAATCGATTTACTGGATTGCCGGCGGGCGGCCCAAGGCCGGCGGCATCGCGGCCCTCGAGCCTCATCTGACGCACGTGGTTCACGCCTTCCTCATCGGCGAGGCGGAGGCGGAATTCGCGGCCGACCTGGAAGGCCATCTGCCTTGCACCCGCTGCGGCGATCTTGGCTCGGCGGTCTCCGAGGCGGCGCGGCGCGCCCAGGCCGACGGTCGGCCGGGCGCCGTGGTGCTGCTTTCTCCGGCTTGCGCCTCGTTCGACCAGTTTGTCGATTTCGAAGCGCGGGGCGAGGCCTTTCGCGAGCGGGTGCGCGCGCTCGCGCCGCCGCCGGCGGACCACGCCGGCGACTTGCCGGAACAAACCGAACGGTGCGCCCTATGAGCAGTTTCTCGCGCACCGATACGAGCGTGCTCGGCCGCTGGTGGTGGACCGTGGACCGCTGGGCGCTGGTCGCGCTGATCCTGTTGATCGGCATCGGCGCGATCTTGATCATGGCGGCGAGCCCAGGCGCGGCCGCGCGCATGGGGCTGGATCCGTTCCACTTCGCGCGCCACCAGTTCGTCTTTTTGGCGCCGGCCATCGTGGTCATGCTGCTCGCCTCGGTGATGACACCGATCGGGGTGCGGCGAACCGCGACCATCGGCTTCGTCGTCGGCCTGATCCTGCTGGCCGCGACCCTGCTGTTCGGCGCCGAGCTAAACGGCGCCAAGCGCTGGATCTCGGTCGCCGGGCTCACGCTTCAGCCGTCGGAGCTGATCAAACCCAGCTTCGCCGTGGTCGCCGCCTGGATGTTCGCCGAACACAAGAACAACGCGGCCTTCCCGGGCCATTGGGTGGCGACCCTGCTGTTCATCCTGGTGGCGGGGCTGCTCATTTTCCAGCCCGACATCGGCATGACCTTCACGGTGACGGCGGTCTGGCTGGTGCAGCTTTTTCTCGCCGGGCTCTCCTTGCTGTGGATCGCGTTGGGCGCGGCGATCCTGGTCGGGGCGATCGCCGCGGCGTATCTCCTGCTGCCGCATGTGGCGAGTCGCGTCGACCGCTTTCTCGACCCCGCCTCGGGCGACACCTATCAGGTGGACACCTCACTCGACGCCTTTCGCAACGGCGGCCTCCTCGGGCGCGGCCCCGGCGAAGGTGTGGTCAAGAACCTGTTGCCCGACGCGCATACCGATTTCATCTTCGCCGTGGCCGGCGAGGAGCTGGGCGTGTTCGCCTGCCTGGCCATCGTCGGATTGTTCGCCTTTATCGTGCTGCGCGGGTTTTCGCGCGTGGTGCGCGAGGCCAACTTGTTCGTGGTGCTGGCGGTCGCGGGCCTGCTCACGCAGTTCGGCTTGCAGGCCCTGATCAACATGGGCGTCACGGTGCGGCTGCTGCCAACCAAGGGCATGACGTTGCCGTTCGTCAGCTACGGCGGCTCGTCGCTCCTGGCCACGGCGCTGGGCATGGGCATGATGCTGGCGTTGACCCGCCGCCATGTCAGCCACCGGGGCTTGCTGGTATGAGTGCGACCCGACATGGCGCGCCAATCGTGCTCGCGGCGGGCGGCACGGGCGGCCACGTTTTCCCGGCCCAAGCGCTCGCCGCCGCGCTGGAATCCCGCGGCTGGCGGTTGGTTTTGGTGACCGATCGGCGCGGCGCGGACTATGGCGACGTGCTGGGCCGCCTCGAAACCCACCACATTCGGGCCGGGAGCCCCCGCGCGCGCGGCCTCCTCGCCCGCGGCGCCGGCGTGCTCAACCTGCTGCGCGGGGTGCGCGATGCGCGCCGCTTGCTCAAGCGCCTGAAGCCGGCCGCGGCCATCGGCTTCGGCGGCTATCCGTCGGTGCCGACCATGTATGCGGCGAGCCGGCTGCGCCTGCCCACCGCGATCCATGAACAGAATGCCGTGCTGGGACGGGCCAATCGTCTGCTCGCGCCCCGCGTGTTGGCGATCGCGACCTCGTTCGTCGACACCGCGCGGCTGGAGCGCGCCAACGCGAGCCAATTGATTCACACCGGCAACCCCGTGCGCCCGGCGATTGCCGCGCTCGCCGCGGTGCCCTATGCCGCGCCGCCGGCCGACGGGCCCTGCCGCCTGCTGATCACCGGCGGCAGCCAGGGCGCCGGCGTTTTCGCCGAAGTGGTTCCGGCGGCGCTGGCCCGCCTGCCCGAGGCGCTGAAGGCCCGCTTGGTGGTGACCCAGCAATGCCGTGCGGAAGACCTCGAAGCGGTGCGCCGCGCCTATGACGCCACCGGCGTCGAGGCGACGCTGGCGCGCTTCTTCGCCGACCTTCCGGAGCGCCTCGCGGCGGCTCACCTGGTGATCGGCCGTGCCGGCGCATCGACCGTGGCAGAATTGGCTGCCGCCGGGCGCCCGGCGATCCTCGTCCCCTACCCTCATGCCACCGACGATCACCAAAGCGCCAACGCCGAGGCGCTGGCGCTGGCGGGCGGGGCGTGGGTCGTGCCGCAGGACGGGTTCACGGCCGCGCCACTCGCGGAGCGGCTCGCGGCCCTGTGCGCGGCGCCGGACAGCCTCGCGCGGGCCGCCGACGCGGCGCTTGGCGCCGGCCGCCCCGAAGCGGCGAGCACGCTTGCCGACCTCGTCGAACGACTGGTTCCGGCCAATGGCGACCGCTCGCCAAGCCCCAACGAGCTGATGATGCGGGGGCGGCAAGCGGCATGATGACGCTCCCCTTCGCCATCGGCAGAATCCATTTCGTCGGGATCGGCGGAATCGGCATGAGCGGCATCGCCGAGATCATGCACAATCTCGGCTACGCAATTCAGGGCAGCGACATCGCCGAAAACGCCAACGTCAGGCGGCTGCGCGAGCTCGGCATCGAGATCGCCGTCGGGCACCGCGCAGACGCCCTTGCCGGAGCCGAGGCCGTGGTGGTCTCCTCCGCGGTACAACCCGACAATGTCGAGGTGGCCGCCGCGCGGGCGCAATTGATTCCGGTGGTGCGGCGCGCCGAAATGCTGGCCGAATTGATGCGCCTCAAATGGTCGATCGCGGTGGCCGGCACCCATGGCAAGACCACCACGACGTCGATGATCGCCGCGATGCTCGACGCCGGCCAGCGCGATCCGACGGTGATCAACGGCGGCATCATCAACGCCTACGGCACCAACGCGCGTCTCGGCGCGGGCGATTGGATCGTGGTCGAAGCGGACGAATCGGATGGCAGCTTTATCAAGCTCCCGGCCACGGTCGCCGTGGTCACCAATATCGATCCCGAGCATATGGAATTTTATGGCGAGTTCGATGCCGTACGGCGGGCCTACCGCGCGTTCGTCGAGAATATCCCGTTCTATGGCTTCGCGGCGCTTTGCATCGACCATACCGAGGTTCAGGCGCTGATCGGGCGCATCTCGGACCGGCGGGTCGTGACCTACGGCATGAGCCCGCAAGCCGACATCCGCGCGCTCAACATACGCAGCGATCCGCTGGGCTCGGTGTTCGATATCGCGATCCTCGGGCGCAAGCGCGAGCAGGCCCACACGCTGAAAGATGTTCGCCTGCCGATGCTCGGCGAGCACAACGTCCAGAACTCCCTCGCGGCCGTCGCGGTAGCCCGCGAAATGAAGTTCGGCGACGACATCATCCGCGCGGCCCTGGCCGATTTCAAAGGCGTCAAGCGGCGCTTCACCCGCACCGGCGTGGTCGAGGGCGTGACCGTGATCGACGACTACGGCCACCATCCGGTCGAGATCGCCGCCGTGCTGCGCTCGGCGCGGGCGGCTTACGACAAGCGCATCGTCGCCGTCGTGCAGCCGCACCGCTATACCCGGCTGCGCGACCTGTTCAAGGATTTTTGCGCCTGCCTCAACGACGCCGATATCGTGATCGTCGCCGAGGTCTACGCCACCGGCGAGACGCCGCTTCCCGGCTTCGATCGCGATACGCTGGTCGAGGGGCTGCGCGCCCACGGACACCGGCACGTGCTAACGCTGGATGCGCCGCCGGCGTTGCCCGCGATGCTCGCACCGCTGCTCGAACCGGGCGATCTCGTGGTCTGCCTCGGGGCCGGCGATATCACCCAGTGGGCGAACGCCCTGCCGGGCGCGCTCGCCGAGCAATGGCGTACACGCCCGCCCGCCGAGACAAAACGCCGCGACGCGATGAGGAAGACACGATGATGGCCGCGCGCGCAAGCGCACTGGTGGCGCGCCTGCCCAAGGTGCGTGGCCGCTATCGCGAGAACGTGGCGCTCGCGCGCTTCACCTGGTTTCGCGTCGGCGGCCCCGCCGAAGTCGTGTTCCACCCCGCCGACCGCGAGGACCTGATGGCGTTTCTGGCGCGCAAGCCCGCCGACGTGCCCCTCACCGTGATGGGTGTCGGCTCCAACCTGCTGGTGCGCGACGGGGGCATCGACGGCGTGTTGATTCGCCTGGGGCGCACCTTCACGCGGGTCGATATTGCGCGCCGTGGCGAGCGTTACCTGGTGCACGCCGGGGCGGGCGCCCTCGATATCAACGTGGCGCGGGCCTGCCGGGAGGCGGGTGTCGCCGGGCTTGAATTTCTGAGCGGCGTTCCGGGTACGATCGGCGGCGCCCTGCGCATGAACGCCGGCGCCTTCGGACACGAGATGAAAGCGGTAACGCTGGAGGCGGAGGTGGTGGACTCGCACGGCCGGTTGCGCACGCTGACGCCCGCCGAGCTCGGCTTCAGCTATCGCCATTCGGCGGTTCCGGACGAGTACATTTTCGTCGCCGCGCTGCTCGAAGGGCGGCCGGGCGAACCCAGCGAGATCGCGCGGCGCATGACCGAGGTCGCGGACCAACGAGAGACCAGCCAGCCGCTGCGCGTGCGCACCGGCGGCAGCACCTTCGTCAATCCGTCGGGCGGTCGGGCGGCGGGCCGCAAGGCGTGGCAGTTGATCGACGCCGCCGGCTGCCGCGGGCTCCGGCGCGGCGACGCCATGGTGTCGGAAAAACACTGCAACTTCCTGGTCAACACGGGCAAGGCGACCGCCGCGGAGCTCGAGGGCTTGGGCGAGGAGGTCCGCCGCCGGGTGAAGGACACCACCGGCGTTACCTTGGCTTGGGAAATCCGCCGCGTCGGCCGCCACGCGCGCGGGCCCGTGGACGTCGCGGATGAGCCGGCGGATGACGCGGACCGCGCGGGAGCGGGCGACACATGAGCAAGCATGTCGCAGTGCTGATGGGCGGCTGGTCGGTCGAGCGCGAGGTCTCGCTGGTGAGCGGCAAGGCCGTGGCCAGCGCGCTCACCGAGCGGGACTACAAGGTCTCGTTGCTCGACGCCGATCGGAGCCTGGCGGCAAAGCTCGGCGAATTGGGACCGGACGTTGTGTTCAACGCTCTGCACGGCCGTTTCGGCGAGGATGGCTGCATTCAAGGTTTGCTCGAGGTCTTGGGCATCCCCTACACCCATTCCGGCGTGCTCGCCTCGGCGCTGGCGATGAACAAGCCGGCCGCCAAACGGCTTTTCGCGGACGCGGGCCTGCCTTGCGCCGAAGGCCGCGTATTGGCGCGCGAGGCGGTGCTGGCCGGCGAAGCGGGCGAGCCGCCTTACGTCATCAAACCCCTCAACGAGGGCTCCAGCGTCGGCGTCCGCTTGGTCTTCAGTGGCGACAACCTGGCCCCCTTGAACGGCGACAATTGGAGCTACGGCGAGGAGGTGCTGGTCGAGCGCTACATTCCGGGCCGCGAGATCCAAGTGGCGGTGATGGGCGAGCGCGCCCTCGGCGCCATCGAAATCAGACCGCGCGGGCGCTTCTACGACTACGAAGCGAAATACACCGACGGCAAGGCCGTACACCACATGCCGGCGCCGATTCACCCCGACGCTTACGCCCGCGCGCTCGATATCGCGCTGCAGGCGCACCGCACGCTCGACTGTCGCGGCGTGAGCCGCGCCGATCTGCGTTATGACGATACGGCCGGCGAACCGGGCCGCCTTTATCTGCTCGAGATCAATACCCAACCGGGCATGACGCCGCTCTCTCTGGTACCCGAGATCGCCGCCGACGTCGGCATCGGCTTCGGCGAGCTGGTTAGCTGGATGGTGGAAAACGCAGCATGCGACAACTGAGCTTTAGCGAGTGGTTATTGCCGCGGCGCAGTGCGTCCGGGCAGGCGCGCCGCACCAAGGGGCACCGCGCGCTCGCCGATCGCTGGCGCCGGCGCGCGCCGAAGCTCGCGCTCGTCCTGGGCAGCGTGGGATTGGTTCTTTTCGGGGCGTTATGGCTGGCCCAGCCCGGCCGCATCGCGAGCATCGGCGACGGCCTTTGGGCGGGCGTCGCACAAGCCGGCGCCGGGCTCGGCATGACCGTGCAAAACGTCTACAGCGAGGGCCACAATGCGGCGCAGCCAAGCGTGCTTCTGAAAACTCTCGCGGTGAGCCGCGGCGACCCGATCCTCGGCTTCGACCCCCGGGCCGCGCGCGCCCGGCTCGAGGCCGTGGGCTGGGTCAAGTCGGCCACCGTCGAACGGCGGCTGCCGGACACGATCTTCGTGCGCATCGTCGAGCGGCAGCCGCTCGCGCTGTGGCAGCACAATGGCCGCATCACCCTCGTCGATCTTGACGGCGTGGAGATCGGCGCCAGCGAGGTGACGAAATACGCCGATTTGCCGTTGATCGTGGGTGACGGCGCGCCGGCGGAGGCGCCGGCGCTGTTTGCCGTCATGGCCTCCAGGCAAGAGCTGTTCGCGCGCGTCGTCTCGGCGATCCGGGTCGGCGGGCGGCGCTGGAACTTGCGCTTCGACACCGGCCTGGACGCCTACCTTCCCGAAGACGGCCTCGAGCTCGCCTGGCTGCGCTTGGCGGAAATTATTCGTAGCCGGCAGCTGTTCGAGCGCCCGGTCGTGGTTCTGGATCTGCGACTGATCGACCGCGCCGCGCTCCGTCTCGCGCCGGCACGCGACGACGAACACACAACCTGACGGCGGCGACGCGCGAGGACATGGACTGAGATGAAGAGGGTACGGTGATCGCAGCACTGGATGTCGGGACCACCAAGGTGTCCTGTTTTATCGCCCGGCAGGACAATGCGGGCGGCCTGCGCATCGTGGGCATCGGCCAAGAGGTCGCGCACGGCATCAAGGCTGGCGTGGTGACGGACATGGGCGCCGCCGAAGACGCCATTCGCCGGGCGGTGGAGCGCGCCGAAACCATGGCGGAAACCCGCATCAGCAAAGTCTATGTCAGCCTGTCAGGTGGCGCGCCCGCCTCGAGCGGGGCAACGGTCAGCCTCGAGGTGAGCGGCCGCGCCATCGACGAGAGCGACATCCAACGGGCCTTCGACGAGGCGCGTGCCGCCGACCCGGCGGGCGAACGCGAGATCGTCCACGCCGTGCCCACGGCGTACGAGCTGGACGGGTCCGTCGGCATTCGCGACCCGAAAGGCATGTATGGCGACGATCTGCACATCCGCCTGCACCTCATCACCGTGGCGCGCGGTGCCTTGCGCAACCTGCTGACCTGCATCAATCGCTGCGATCTCGATATGGCGGCGCCGGTAATCTCGGGCTATGCCTCGGGTCTGGCCTGCCTGGTCGAGGACGAAATGGACCTCGGCGTGACCCTCGTGGACATGGGCGGAGGCACGACCAGCCTCGCGGCATTTTTCGGCGGCGCTTTGGTCCATGCCGAAACGATCCCGCTTGGCGGTTGTCACGTCACCAACGACGTCGCGCGCGGCTTGTCCACGCCGGTGGCCAGCGCCGAACGCATGAAGCGTCTGTTCGGAAGCTCCATCGGCGGGCCGGCCGATGACCGCGAGATGATCGAAGTGCCGCAACTCGGCGAGAGCGACCCGTCCAGCGCCGGCCAAATCTCGCGCTCGCTGCTGGTCGGCATCGTGCGGCCGCGGGTCGAGGAAATCTTCGAATTGGTTCGGGACAGAATCGATTCGAGTGGTGTCGGCGAGGCCGGCGGACGCCGGGTCGTCCTCACCGGTGGCGGCAGCCAGCTGCAAGGTGTGCAGGAACTCGCCGAACAAATTCTCGAGAAGCAAATCCGCTTGGCGCGGCCCTTGCCGATCCCGGGTCTGCCGCGGCTCGCGGACGGACCGGAGTGCGCCACCTGCGCCGGGCTGCTGCTCTATGCCGAACGCAAACACAACGAACCGACTGTACGGCGCCACCGCGGCGCGGCCTACGGGCCGGTTCCCGGACCAATCGGACGAATCAGCCAATGGCTACACGACAATTTCTAAAGCAGCCGCCGGACCCACGAATGCGGCGCGGGACACGGACGGAAACAAACGCGGGAGAGACCGGCAATGACAAATAACGACCTTTTCTGGAGGGATTCATGACGATCGACTTCGTGCCTGAACAGCATGAAAGCAAGCCGAAAATCACGGTTATTGGCGTTGGCGGCGCGGGCGGAAACGCGGTCAACAACATGATCAATGGCCAATTGGAGGGCGTTGAATTCGTTGTCGCCAACACGGATTCGCAGGCCCTCACACAATCCTTGACCGAAAGCCGCGTGCAGTTGGGCGTGAATATCACGCATGGGCTCGGGGCCGGCGCGCGACCCGACATCGGCAAGGTCGCCGCGGAGGAAGCGCTGGATGAAATCCAACGCATTCTCGACGGCAACAACATGGTGTTCATCGCGGCCGGCATGGGCGGCGGCACCGGCACGGGGGCGGCGCCGGTGCTGGCGCGAGCGGCGCGCGAGCAGGGCATCCTCACGGTCGGTGTCGTGACCAAGCCGTTCCAATTCGAGGGCTTGCAGCGCATGCGTCTCGCGGATGGCGGCATCGAGGAATTACAGCATTACGTCGACACCTTGATCGTCATTCCGAACCAGAACCTCTTCCGCGTCGCCAATGAGCACACCACCTTCGCCGACGCCTTCAAGATGGCTGACGACGTGCTCCACGCCGGCGTGCGCGGGGTCACGGACCTGATGGTCAATCCAGGACTTATCAACCTGGATTTCGCCGACATCCGGACCATCATGGGCGAAATGGGCAAGGCCATGATGGGCACCGGCGAGGCCGAAGACGAAAACCGCGCCTTGGAGGCCGCCGAAGCCGCTATCAACAATCCGCTCCTCGACAACGCCTCGATCGAGGGTGCCCGGGGCGTGCTGATCAATATCACCGGCGGCGCCGACATGACCCTGCACGAGGTTGACGAGGCCGCCTCACGCATCGGCAAGGAGGTGGACGAACGCGCGAATATCATCTTCGGCACCAGCCTGGACGACACGCTGGAGGGGCGCATGCGCGTGGCCGTGATCGCCACCGGCATGGATACGGAAGCCGCCGTCGAACCGCTTCCCGAACCATCCAGCAAGGTCCACGTGCTGGGCTTCGAAGGCCGTACGCGGGCCAACGGGCCTACCGCCGCGACCATGAGCGCGACCGAGCCGCCGGTGCAGCCCGAGCCGACCCAGCAGCCCGAGCAGTCCGAGCAGTCCGAGCCACCTGTGCAGATCGAGGCGAAAACCGCCGAGATCGAATTGGGCTCGGAAAACGAAGTCGTCGACGGCGACGCGGCGACCGCGGAGCCGGCGCAGATCGCGGCGCAAGATAGCGCCGCGCAAGACCCCCGGGGGGCGGAAATCCTGCCGCACGAGGCGATCGGAGCGACGAGCGTTGCGGTGAGTGTGGCCGGCGCCTTCGCCGCGAGCAGAGCCGTACCCGAGCCGGCGCCTAAGCCGGCGCTTCAACCGGCGGTACAACTGGAACGCCCGGCGCCGCCAATACCGCGGCCCAAGACCGCGCCCGACCCGTTCATGCCGGGTGTCGCGGTGGAACCGGCCGCCGCCACCAGGCAGGGCCAAAGGGCGCCCGTCGATCCCTTCACAGAGGCCGACTTGACCAACGCGGGCCGGGAGCCGAAGCGGCAGCGTGGCCGCGGGCCGACCCTGTTCGAACGCATGACCGGAACGGGTCGCGCCCGGCGCGAAGATGGCGAGGAGCTACCGCCTGCCGAAGCGAGGCCACAGGGCAACCAAACCAACCAGGCCGAGCCGGCGAAAAAGCCCGAGCGCGAACCATTGCTCGACGCGGTCGCCGCGCGGCCATCGCGCACCGCCTTCGCCGCGTCTCCAAGCAGCGCCTCCGACGAAGATCCGCTGGAGATCCCGGCGTTCCTCCGCCGCCAAGCGAACTAACGGAGCCGGGTTGTGCCACAGCCGTCATGAATCCGCGTAACAATTTGTAACAAATAGTGATTTGAGTGCTTTGGAGGCTGCTGATACAAAGCCTCCAAAGCACAAATCATAATAAGCGGGGGGACTTTTCGTGATCGAAATTAATTCGCTGAGGCCTCGTTAGGGGCCTCGTCGCTGTCGCGTTGCGACGACGCCGTATAAAGATGAAAAGAGCAATCAATTGACAAAACTCCGCCAACAAACCTTGAAATCGCCCATCCATTGCATGGGCGTGGGTGTGCACAGCAATGTCAAAGTCTCCATGACCTTATGGCCGGCCGAGCCGGACACCGGCGTGGTGTTTCGCCGCACCGATCTGCCCGGGGGCGAAGCCGAGATCAAGGCGGTGCATTCCAGCGTGGTCGATACTACCCTCTGCACCACGCTCGGAGACGGCAACGGGCTCGCCATAGGGACAATCGAACATTTGATGGCAGCGCTTGCCGGCAGCGGCATCGACAACGTGGTGGTCGAGCTGGATGGACCGGAAGTTCCCGCCATGGACGGCAGCGCCGCGCCCTTCGTGTTTCTCATCGAATGCGCCGGCAGTACCGAGCAGGCCGCGCCGCGCCGCGCCGTCAAGGTGCTTAAGAAGATCACGGTCACCGACGGCGAGCGGTGGGTCTCGATTTCGCCGGCGGATCGCTTTTCGCTCCAGTGCGAAATCACCTTCGAGCACCACCTGATCACGGACCAAGCCTACCATTTCGATGCCGCCGTCGGCTCCTTCAAGGATGAGCTGTGCCGGGCACGGACGTTCTGCTTCGAGGAGGACGTGGAGCGCATGCGCGCCGCCGGCCTGGCCATGGGCGGCTCGCTGGAAAATGCCATCGTCGTTGGCGAGGCTCACGTCTTGAACGACGACGGCTTGCGCTACGACGATGAGTTCGTGCGCCACAAGACGCTCGATTGCATCGGCGATCTCTATCTCGCGGGCGGACCGCTGCTGGCCCATGTGCACAGCGTGCGCGCCGGGCACCGGCTCAACAATCAAGTGCTCACCGCCTTGTTCGACGACCCGGAGGCTTGGCAACAGGTCACGCTCGAGGCGCCCGCGCCGCGCCTGGCCGAGCCAACCGCGCGGCCACGCTACGCGACAGCC
>JAUVWK010000209.1 GCA_030604165.1 Alphaproteobacteria bacterium
CATGGAGATGCATCAAATCCGTTATTTCCTCATGGCCTGTGAAGCCGAGAACTTCACGCGCGCCGCCGAGCAGTGCCACGTCTCGCAGCCGGCGTTGACCATGGCGATCAAGAAGCTAGAGCAGGAACTCGGCGGCCAACTGTTTCATCGGGAGCGCAATCGTGTCGTGCTCACCGAACTTGGCAAGCTCACCAGGCCGCATATGGAGCAGCTCTTGGGCCAAGTCGAAGCCGTGCGGAGCGTGGCGGATGGCGTTCGCCTGCTCAAACAAACACCGCTCCATGTCGGCGTGATGCAGACGATCGGCCCGCTTTGTCTCGCGGGCTTTCTCGCGCATTTTCAACGGGCGTACGCCGGCGTCGAAATCGAGCTCCACGAAGACCGCTTCGACGCGCTCAGCGAACGGCTCATCGACGGCACGCTGGATCTCGCGGTACTCAGCGAACCGGCCGAACTGAACCCTCAATGGCGCCCGGAGCGACTCTATTCAGAGCGTTACGTCGTCGTGTTCCCGCCCGGCCATCGCTTCTCGTCGTTCGACGCCATCCGCTTGCAGGACGTCTCGGGCGAGCCGTATTTGGATCGCCTCGCTTGCGAGATGCGGGAGACCGTGCTCGCGCTCTGCCGCGACCAGGAGATCGAGCTTTATGCCAAGTTCCGTAGCGAACGCGAGGATTGGATCCAAGGCATGGTGACGGCCGACATGGGTATCGCATTCATGCCGGAATACTCGCTCACGGTGTCCGGCATGTTGAGCCGACCGCTGGTTGAACCGGTGGTCGAGCGCACCGTCTCGTTGGTGACTGTCGCGGGGCGAAAGCATACGCCGGCCGCGGCCGCGTTCGTGCGCGAGACCCGAACCTATGCCTGGCCGGGCGGTATATCCGAAAGGCCGTGACTGGCCGGGCGCTGACGACAGCCCTCATGAATAATTGGGAGGCGAGGGGGTTCGAAGCCGGCCAGTATCCTTGATCGGCCCTGTTTCCTTGGGAAAAACCGGCTGAAAATCAAGAGCTTCGCCGTCAATCCGGTGACGACAGCCCGTTCTGTCCCGACAAATGTTCCTTTTTTGTCTTTTTTTGCGATATGTGCGAATCGTCACAGCGGGGAATCCCGTGGCGTGGCAATCTTTGGCCAAGATGCACCGATAGCTAGATCGGAGGGCCGTTGCCATGTTGCAGGAAAATGCACTTCAGAGCGCAGGCGCAGGCACCCATGACGTTGTCGCCGCGTGGATCGTTATCACTCTGATCCTGGCCGGCATTGGCGCATTTTCTATTGTCCGCACGCTATCCGGTTATGGCGATTTCGCCAGCGCCGATCAGATCTCGGCGCAAACCCACCACGAGTTTCGCGTGAGCTAAAACTATATGATCGACCCCACTAACCCCACAGGCGTTTGCTGGCCAGCTTGGCGCCTTCGCTGAGCATCTGAAGTTTGGCCCAAACCACGTCTTCCGCCACGAAGGTAAAGGTGGCAAAGGTGCCGAAACCGCAGTCGCAGCCGGCGAGGATGCGGCTGCGGTCTCCGATGACATCGGCGAACAGGCAGATGCGGTCGGCCACCACTTCCGGGTGCTCGAGATAGTTGGTCGTGACGTCGATGAGGCCGGGGATCAGGAGCCAAGACTCCGGCGGCGGGTTGCGCTTGAGCACCTTCCATTCATGTTGATGACGCGGGTTGGCGCAGGCGAGGCTGAGCCCACCGACCTTCGCCTCGTAGATGATCGGCAGGATCGGCGCCAGGTCGACATCGTCGATGTGGGGCCCGTCCCAATTGCCGAAACAGACGTGGAGGCGAACCTTTTCGGGCGGGATGTCCGCCAGCGCGACATTGAGCGCCTCGATATGAAGGGCGCAGCGCTCCAGGAACTCGTCCAGGGGCCGGTTCTGGAACATGAACTGGCGCTCCATGGCGAGATCCGGCGCATCGATCTGCAGCAAGTGGCCCTCGGCGATGATGTGGTCGTATTCCTTTTTCATCTCGTGGGCGAGCGCCATGACATAGTCGGCATCGGTGGCATAATCCGGATTGTCATCGGCGCGCAGCATGGTGGTCGAGATGATGCCGGGCGAGGCCGCGGTCATGAAGGTCTCGACGAACGCCTCTCCCGCCGCGCGGCGATCGAGCGCCGCGCGAAACGACTCCGTCTCGAGTTTGACGTCTTGCAGATCCGCCTCGTAGGCGACGGCCGTCTGCGCCTGTGGCGCGTTCCAGACCTTGGGCCGATCGACCTCGGTGCTCCAGGTGCGCGCCGTGAACATCTCGGCATAGGCCGGAAACTTGACCATGTCGGTGAGCAGGTTGCGTGACGAGACGCCGCCGAATCCGGACATGCGCTGCGGCACATAGGTCTGAAAGCCGACGCGGGATTCCTCGCCGTCATTGCCGATGTCGATGCCGCTTTCGAGCTGCTTTTCGACCACCCAATCGATCGCGGTCTCGACCTCGTGGCGCATTTCGGTCAGATCGATGTCGGCGCCGCGCTCGCGCCGGATCAACAACTCCGCTAGCCGGTCGGTGCGCGGCAGACTGCCGGCATGGGTGGTGAGAATTCGTTCGCTGCTCGCCCTCATAGCTCCCTCCGTTTATCCGCCTCCACTCCTGCGAGATCACCTCCCGCCCGAGTTTATGGATGGAGCGAGGGCTTGTCGATTCCGCGTGGCTGTCGTTGGCGCCAACAAAGGCTCCGGCGACGCCCCTGAACTTCGTCGAGGAATCGGCTATCATGGCCGCGCCCGAATTCGACGTACCAGCCCCTTTTCGAGCCCGCAATAGGCGCCATGACTGTATTCGACTCGCCCGACTACGCAGATCATGAACGGGTGGTTTTTTGTCGAGATTCCGGCGCCGGGCTGAAGGCCATCGTCGCCTTGCACGACACCACACTCGGCCCGGCGGCAGGCGGCTGCCGGATGTGGCCGTACGCCTCGACCGAGCAGGCCTTAAGCGACGTCTTGCGCCTCTCGGAGGCGATGACCGACAAGAACGCGCTTGCCGGGCTGGCGCTCGGCGGCGGCACTGCGGTAATTATCGGGGATCCAGCGACCGACAAATCGCCCGCGCTGCTACGCGCCTTTGCCCGCCAGGTGCAGGGGCTGGCCGGCGCCTATTACACCGCCGAGGACATCGGCATCGGCCTCGCCGACGTGGAGCGGATCGCCGCCGATACGGACTACGTCTTCGGCCTGGCGAGCAAAGGCGCGGGCAGCAGTGATCCGTCGCCTTTTACGGCACGGGGTGGCCTGCACGGAATCCGGGCGGCGGCGAAACACAAGCTCGGTTCCGACGACTTGGCCGGGCTCCGCGTCGCGGTGCAGGGCGTCGGCAATGTCGGGCGCCAGCTCTGCCGGCTCTTGCAGGAGGCGGGGGCGAAGCTGGTGATTTGCGATATCGATGAACGGGCCGCGGCCGCCGCCGCCAAGGAATTCAACGCCGAGATTGTCGGCACAGACGAGATCTACGACCAGGCGGTCGAAATCTTCGCGCCTTGCGCCATGGGCGGCGTAATCAACGACGCCACCATCGACAGGCTCAGGGCGCGGATCGTCGCGGGCCTTGCGAACAATCAGCTCGCCGCGCCCCGGCATGGCGCCATGCTGTTCGAACGCGGCATCCTGTATGCGCCGGATTTCGTCGTCAACGCCGGCGGCATGCACAACGCCTCGTGCGACATATTCGGCGACTACGACAAACAACGCGTGATCGACAAAATCGATCGCATCTACGACCTGACGCTGGAGATATTCCGGCGCGCGGACGAAGCCGGCCGGCCGCCGCACGAGGTGGCCATCGACATGGCCAAGCGAATCATTCGCGACGCCAAGGAGAGGAGGGAAGAGCAGGCGCGCTAGCCTACTCAGCCGGCACGCCGGCCTTGGCCAAGCCCTCGACATAGTGATCGAAGTCGCGCTCGACATTGAACAGGTGGGTTTCTCGGATGAACTTCTGGCTGAAATCGGGCCGCTGCACCACCACATCCTCGAAGACGCGCCTTGCTTCGTCCTCGTGGCCGGAATGGCCCAGCGCCGCGATCAACACGGCATAGCGAGACCACTGAAACCCCGGCTGTCGCAGCGCTCGTCTCGCCCATCCGATGGCGTCTTCATATTGGTCCATGAAGAAATGGGCGTCGGCCAGGCGCACCATGAAGGAGCCCATATTGGGGTCGTGCGGGCTCAGCCGAATGGCCGCTTCGAGGCGCGCTATCGCATCCTCCGACTTACCGGAAAAAACCAGGACGGCGCCCAATCCGTAATGCGCGAGCGCCAAGCTGGGATTGAGGTCGATGGCGATCTCGAGCTCGGGGATGGCGGAGTCGTGCTCCCGCCGCACGTAATGGACCCGGCCCAGGGTGCAATGGGCCGATGCGTCCTCGTGATCCAACTCGACGGCCCGGCGCGCCGGACTCAGTGCCTTTTCGCGGCATTCGGCCAGCGAGTCGGCGAAGCCGTAGACGTAGGAGTAGTAGTAAACCTCGGCCGAGCCCGAATAGGCCGGTCCGAGATGAGGATCCTTGCCAGTGGCCTCTCGAAAAAGCCGCTGCGCCTCCGCGAGAGCGTCCTTCGTGTACCGATAGAGTTGACTCGCGCCCTGTTGATACAGGTCCCAAGCATCCAGGTTTTCCGGTCTTTTCAGCTTGGCGCGCTGGCGCTCCGCTTTTCCCAGCTCAGGCTCGATGGCGCCGACGATGGTTTCGGTTAGCTCATCCTGGAGGGCGAAAATGTCCTCGAGGTCGCGATCGTATCGCTTGGCCCAGACGTGGTTGCCGGTCTGGCCGTCGATCAGCTGCGCCGTGATGCGGACGCGATTGCCGCCTTTGCGGACACTGCCTTCCAGGACGTAGCGCACGCCGAGTTCCCCCGCCACCCGCTTGATGTCGACGGCACGTCCCTTGTAGGTAAAGGTGGAATTACGCGCGATCACGAAGATCCAGCGCACGCGCGACAGGGCGGTAATGATATCTTCGGTGATGCCGTCGGCGAAATATTCCTGTTCGGAATCGCCGCTCATATTGTGAAAGGGCAGCACCGCGAGCGAGGGCTTGTCCGGCAGCCGCAATTGCGCCTCTTCCAGAGTGGCCGCCGCCGGCGTGGCCTGGTGCTCGACCCGGACGCGGTAGACGCGCACGGGCTCGCGAATATTCTTGACCGTCTGTGGGCCGAGGTCCGTGAAACCCAGCGCCAGCTTATTCTTGGCACTCTCGAAGACCATGCCCGAGACGCAGACGCTGCCCGGATCGGCGAGCCCTTGAATGCGCGCCGCGACATTGACGCCGTCGCCATAGATATCGTCGCCCTCGACGATGACATCGCCCAGATTGATGCCGATGCGGAACTCGATTCTCTCCCCGACCGGCTCGCTCGCGTTCCGCTCGGCCATGCCTTTTTGCATGTCCACGGCGCAGTGGATCGCATCGACGACGCTGGCGAACTCGACCAAGGTGCCATCGCCCATGAGCTTGACGATGCGCCCGTTGTGCTCCGCTGTCTTCGGATCGAGAAATTCTCGACGGTGGGCTTGGAGACGCGCGAGCGTGCCTTTCTCGTCGGCCTCCATCAGTCCGCTATAGCCGACGACATCCGCGC
>JAUVWK010000226.1 GCA_030604165.1 Alphaproteobacteria bacterium
ACGAGGATGTCGCCCGCGCCTTCCGCATCCACGCCGCCGAGCATGGCTTCGATTATCGCCACAGCACCATGGTGGCGTTCGGCGGCTCGGGTCCGGTGCACGCGCTCGGCATCGCCCGCAAGCTGAAGATCCCGCGGGTGGTGTTTCCGGTCGGCGCGGGCGTCATGTCGGCCTTCGGCTTGCTGGTGAGCCCGCTTTCCTTCGAGCTGGTGCGCTCGATCCCCTCGTTGCTCTCTCGGCTCGACGCCGCGCGCGTCGCCGATATCTTCCGCGCCTTGCGCGACGAGGCGCGGGGCTTTCTGGAACGCGCCGGGGTCGCGCCGGACGAGACCACGCTGCGCTGCCGGCTGGATATGCGTTATCAGGGCCAGGGCTACGAGATCGAAGTGCCCTTGCCGCAAAGCGACGATTTCGCGGCGCTGTTCGCGGCGCTGCCCGAGTATTTTTCGCGCGCCTACGCCGAGACTTTCTCGGTCAGCGTGCTCGACGAGCCGCTTGAGATCGTCAATTGGAAGGTGGAGGCGCGAGGCCCCGAGACCAGCCTGCAACGGGGTTACACGCTGACGGTGGATGGTGCTGCCGCCGGCGCCGCCGCCGACGACAACGAGAGCGCCGAGGCCGCGCGCAAGGGCAGCCGCCGGGCCTATTTTCCGGAGGCCGAGGGCTATGTGGATTGTCCGGTCTATGACCGCTACAAGTTGCCGCCGGGCGCGGCGGTGGCGGGGCCCGCGCTCATCGAAGAGCGCGAATCGACCTGCGTCATCGGCCCGCGCGATACGGTCCGGGTCGACGCGCATCGCAATCTCCTGGCCGAGCTGACCGGCTAAAGCGGTTTTCGATTAAGCTGAACCGGCCCACTACCCCTCCCGGCCACCCTAAGCGTACACTGCCATGGGTGGCCGGGAGGGGGAGTGGGCCGGTGCGGTTCCACGTCAGTGGGAAATTCTCTAGCAAAAAAGAAAGACAAGGCGACATGACAAAAGGCGCGGCGCAGCGGTTGGACCCCATCGGCCTCGGCATCATGTGGGATCGGCTGATCTCGATGACCGACGAGATCGTCTCGACCCTGGTGCGCACCTCGTTCTCCACCATCGTGCGCGAAAGCTACGACCTCACCGTGATCCTGATGGATGCCGACGGCCATCTCATCGCGCAGGGCAGTTACAGCGCGCCGCCCTTCATCGGCACCGCGCCGCTCACCATGCGCCATGCCATGCAGGCGTTCCCGCCCGAGACGTTGAAACCGGGCGACGTCATCGCCACCAACGACCCCTGGATCGGCACCGGGCACCTGTTCGACATCAACGTCATGCGCCCGGTGTTTCGCGGCGCGCGGCTGGTCGGCTACACCATGAGCATCACCCATCTGCCCGATATCGGCGGCACCGGCTTCGGCACCACGGCGAGTGAGATCTACCAGGAAGGTTTGCGCCTACCGCTTTGCAAGCTGGTGCGGGAAGGCGAGGTGGACCAGGCGCTGCTCGATTTGATCCGCGCCAATGTGCGCGTGCCCGAGCAGGTGATCGGCGACATCATGGCCAACGTAACCTGCAACGAAGTCGGCGGGCGTCAGCTGCTGGAGTTCATGGACGAGTATGGTGTCGAGGATTTGGGCCCGCTCTCGGCCGCGATCCGCGCCCAATCGGAGCGCATCACGCGCGACAAGATCCGCGCCATGCGCGACGGTGTCTACCGCAACCGCATTGAGATCGAGGGCATCGACGAGCCGATCGCGCTGGCCTGCCGTGTCGAGGTCGCGGGCGACGGCATCCACATCGATCTCGAGGGCACCGGGGCGGCCGTGCGCCGCGGCATCAACGTGCCGTACTGTTACACCAACGCCATGGCGCTTTATTCCATCAAATGCCTGACCGCCCCGTCGGTGCCCAACAACGAGGGCTCCACCAAGCCGGTGCGGCTGAGCGCGCCGCCGGGTTGCATCCTCAACGCGCAGCCGCCTTCGCCGACCGGTGGGCGCCATATCATCGGGCATTTCGTCTCGCCGCTGATCTTCGGCGCGCTCGCCGAGGCGGTGCCGAACGAAGTCCAAGCCGATTGCGGCATGATGGACCTGTTGACCGTGCAAGGCACGCACCGCGACGGCCGCGGCGTCGCCACCATCTATTTCGCCGCCGGCGGCTTCGGCGCCGTGGCCGGCCATGACGGCGCGAACACCACCCCGGGGCCGTCGAACATGGCGGTGGTGCCGGTCGAGATCTGGGAATATGTCACCGGCACGACCATCGAAAAAAAGGTTCTACTGCCCGATTCGGGCGGTCCCGGCGCGAGCCGTGGCGGTCTCGGCCAAGAGGTCGTGATCCGCAACGACAGCGGCCAGCCCATGACCGTGTTCTCGATGGCCAATCGCACCGAGTTTCCGCCCCTCGGCCTGCTCGGCGGCCGTCCCGGCGCGATGCGCGAGCATCGCATCAACGGCGCGGTCGTGCATCCCAAGGGTCATTATTCGTTGCAGCCGGGCGACGCGATCGCCTTGCGCCAAGCCGGCGGCGGCGGCTTCGGCGAGCCGCGCGAGCGCCCCCGCGCCAGCCTGCTCGAGGATGTGCGCAACGGCTTCGTCACGATCGAGGGCGCGCGGCGCGATTATGGTGTCGAGATCGATGGCGACGATCTTTTCGCCGGCACATGAACATCAAATTGGGTGAGGTCAGGCCATGATGGAACTCCGTTCGCAGCATCTTTTTACCATGACCGCGCTGGTCGATCCCGGTCACAGGCTCGGCGAGACGCCGCTCGGCAGACGCCGGATCGTCACCGTGACTGGCGGTCAATTCGAGGGCGAGCGTCTCAGCGGCCAGCTCCTGCCCGGCGGCGGCGATTGGCTGCTGGAGCGCGCCGACGGCGTTTCCGTGCTCGACGTGCGCCTCACCCTGCAAACCGACGACGGCGCGCTGATCTACATGACCTACCGGGGCCTGCGCCACGGCCCGCCCGAGGTGCTGGCGCGCCTCGCCAAGGGCGAGGCGGTCGATCCGGGTTCCTATTACTTCCGGGCTTCGCCGGTGTTCGAGACCGCCGACGACCGCTATGGCTGGCTCAACCGCATCGTCTGCGTCGCCGTCGGCGAGCGGCCACCCGAAGGCCCCCGTTACACGGTGTACGAAATCCTTTGAAGCCGGGTGCGCTGCGGCCCGCCGGTTATCCGGCGCGCCTGCGCAGGTGCGGACCGTCAGGTCCGCCGCCGTGAGCAAAAAACGCTAGCGTTCGCCGAGCTGGGCCCAGCCGGCCTCCGCGAAATGCCTGGCGAGCGTGCCGTAATCCAGCGCGTTGGGGGCGCTGGCGTTGCCCTTGAGCGCCCGGTCGTAGACCCCTTGGCAGATCGCGGCCAGGCGGAACAGCGCGAAGGCAATATAGAACGGCCAGTGTTCGATCCGCGCGCGGCCCGTGCGCCGGCAATAGTCGTCCAGATAGGCCGCCTCGCTCGGGATCCCCAGCGCCGCCAGGTCCAGGCCCTCGAGGCCCCGCAGATTCTTGCGCGCCGCCGGCAGATGATAGGTCAGGCAGTTGTAGGCGAGATCGCTGAGCGGATGGCCGAGCGTCGATAGCTCCCAGTCGAGCACGGCGACGACGTGCGGCTCGCGCGGGTGCAGGATCAAGTTGCCCATGCGGTAATCGCCGTGGGCGATGGCGGTTTCGTCGCCGCCCGGCAGATGGTCCGGCAGCCAGGCCATCAAGCGATCCATCGCCGCGATCTCCTCCGTCTTGGAGGCTTCGTACTGGCGGCTCCAGCGGGCGATCTGGCGCGCCACGTAGTTGCCGGGCTTGCCGAAATCTTCGAGCCCGACGGCGCGCCAATCCACGCCGTGCAGATCGGCCAGCGTCTGGTTCATCGACTCCCACACCGCCGCCCGCTCGTCCGCGTCCAGGCCGGGCAGGTCGGGGTCCTGGACCACGCGCCCCTCGACATGGGCCATGACATAAAAAGGTGTGCCGATGATGTCGGCGTCCTCGCATAAGAGGAGCGCGTCGGGCACCGGCACCGCGCTGTCCTTGAGCGCCGCGATCACGCGATATTCGCGCTCCACCATGTGGGCCGAAGGCAGCAGCACGCCGGGCGGCTTCTTGCGCAGCACCAGGCGCCGTTCCGCCGTTGCCAGCAGGAAGGTCGGGTTCGATTGGCCGGCCTTGAATTGGCGCACCGCGAGCGGCCCGCCCAGGCCGGGCAGCCGCGCCGCCAAATAGGCGGCGAGCTTGGCCTCATCGAAGCGATGCGCCGCGCGTACAGGGGAGGTGTCGTTTTCGCCCGTCATGCGTTACCGTGATTAGGCTAACCCGGATTCGGGTGCGGCTATTGTAGCGGTGCCGCGTCCCGGCTGACAGAGCGCCGGCGCAGCGGGCGCGGTCGAGATGGAAACCATGGGCGACATGCGACATCGCCTTATTCGCGCCGTGTTGCGCCTGTTGCCGGCTGCCGGCCGAGCCGCCGCGCTGGCCCTGGCCGTCGCGCTGATCGCGGGCGCCGCCGAAGCTCAAGAAGAGCCCGACTTTGCGCTGAGCTACACTTTCGGCAGGCCCGACGATCCGAGCGAGGCGTGGCGCCTCGCCTATGGCGGCAGGCTTTACGATTCGTGGTGGAACGTGCTGCTGTCGGAGCCGCCGACCGCGACCCACCCCGCCTATCCCGAGGCCGGCGCGATGACAGGTTCCACCACTTGGCGCTGTGTCGAATGCCACGGCTGGGACTATCGCGGCGACGCGGGAGCCTATGGCGAGGGGCCGCATTACACGGGCGTTCGCGGCTTGCGCGGCATGATCGGCGCGCCGCCGGGCGAGATCGCGACCATCGTGCGCGATGCCACGCACCGCTACACGGCGGAGATGATCCCGGACGGCGCCTTGTGGTTGTTGGCGCTGTTCGTCAGCCAGGGCCAACACGATGCCAGCGAGCATATCGACGCGGCGAGCGGCGCGCTGCGCGGCGACGTCGAGCGCGGCCGGGCGATCTATCAGAATGTCTGCGCCGTGTGCCACGATTTCGATGGCCTCGCCGACACCACCGGCGAGGGCGACGGTCTTCGCTCGCTCAGCGCGGTGGCCGCCAAGAATCCATGGCGCGCCTTGCACAAGGTCCAAAACGGCCAACCCGGCGCTGACATGCCGGCCATGCGCGTCTTCGGCCTGCAGACCGCGGGCGACGTGCTGGCGTATGCGCAAACGCTGGGCCGCGACTGAAGCGGAATTAGAGCCATTCACGAGCGT
>JAUVWK010000150.1 GCA_030604165.1 Alphaproteobacteria bacterium
CCGAAGCTTATCGCGGCGCGATCCCGGAGCGATGCCTTTGCGGTCAATATCGCCACGGCGTCGAGCCAGCACGTGCTTGAGCGCGCCTGGCGGGCGCTCAGCCAGCGCCACGCCAAGCTGCTCGCCGGCCTCGATCCCGCGGTGAAGCGCGTCGTGCGGGAGAGCGGCGTCGTCCTGCGGCTCGACGCGGGGCCGCTGACCAGCCAATCGGCCGCGGCCGCGATCTGCGTCGAGCTTAGGTTGCGGGGCCAGTATTGCGAGCCCGTGGATTGGTGAGGGCGCGCGCCGGCGAACGACGAACCCTCTTGTCTCAGCGGTTCATGCGTTGCTCGACGAGGTCGTTCACCACGGCCGGGTCGGCCAGTGTCGAGATGTCGCCGAGCTGATCCTGTTGGTTGGCCGCGATCTTGCGCAGGATACGGCGCATGATCTTGCCCGAGCGGGTCTTGGGCAGGCCCGGCGCCCACTGGATCAGATCCGGCGAGGCGATGGGGCCGATTTCCTTGCGCACCCACTGCACCAGCTCCTAGCGCAAATCCTCTGACGGCGCGGCGCCGGTTTTGAGCGTCACATAGGCGTAGATGCCTTGTCCCTTGATATCGTGCGGAAAGCCCACCACGGCGGCTTCGGAGACGCTCGGGTGCGCCACGAGCGCGCTTTCCACCTCGGCCGTGCCCATGCGGTGGCCTGAAACGTTGATCACGTCGTCGACGCGTCCGGTGATCCAGTAATAGCCGTCTTCGTCGCGCCGCGCGCCGTCGCCGGTGAAATATTTGCCTGGATATTGCACGAAGTAGGTTTGCACGAAGCGTTTGTCGTCGCCATAGAGGGTGCGCATCATGCCGGGCCAGGCGTCGGCCAAGCAGAGCAATCCTTGGCACGGGCCCTGCAGCTCCGTGCCGCCCTGGTCCACCATCACGGGCTCGACGCCGAAGAAGGGGAGCGTGGCCGAGCCCGGCTTCAGCGCCGTTGCGCCGGGTAGTGGCGTGATCAAGATGCCGCCGGTCTCGGTTTGCCACCAGGTGTCGACAATGGGCGAGCGGCCTTCGCCGATCACGTTGTAATACCACAGCCAGGCCTCGGGGTTGATCGGCTCGCCGACCGTGCCGAGCAGGCGGAGCGAGGCGCGCGAGGTCTGCTTGACCGGCTCGTCGCCTTCGCGCATCAGCGCGCGGATCGCGGTCGGCGCGGTATAGAAGATGTTGACCTTGTGCTTGTCGCACACCTGCCAAAAGCGCGAGGCGTCGGGGTAATTGGGAATACCCTCGAACATCAGCGTGGTGGCGCCGTTGGCGAGCGGGCCATACAGAATGTAACTATGGCCGGTAACCCAGCCGACGTCGGCGGTGCACCAGTAGACGTCGCCGTCGTGATAATCGAAGACATACTGGTGCGTCATCGCCGCAAAGACCAGGTAGCCGCCCGTGGTGTGGAGCACGCCCTTGGGCTGGCCGGTCGAGCCCGAGGTGTAAAGGATGAACAGCGGGTCTTCGGCGTTCATTTCCTCGGGCGCGCAATCGGCCGCGGCACCGGCCATCAGGTCGTCGTACCAGACGTCGCGGCCCTCGACCCAATCGATGGCGTTGCCGGTGCGTTTCACGACCACGCATTTGCCGATGGTGGGGCAGCGTTCGAGCGCCTTGTCCGTATTGCCCTTGAGCGGAATCGGCCGCCCGCCCCGGATGCCCTCGTCGGCCGTGATAACCACGCTGGAATCGCAGTCTTGGATGCGCCCGGCCAGCGAATCGGGTGAAAACCCGCCGAACACCACGGAGTGGATCGCGCCGAGCCGCGCGCAGGCCAAGACCGCCACGGCGAGCTCGGGGATCATCGACAGATAGATGGTGACGCGGTCGCCTTTCTTGACGCCGATGGCTTTCAGGCCGTTGGCGAACTTGCACACGGTTTCGTGCAGCTCGCGATAAGTGATCGTCTTGTCCTCGGCGGGGTCGTCTCCTTCCCAAACGATCGCCGCCTGGTCGCCGCGTTTTTCCAGGTGCCGGTCGAGGCAGTTGTAGGACGCGTTCAGCGTGCCGTCGTGGAACCACTTGATGTGCAGGTCGCTGGCGTCGAAGCTCACGTCCTTGACCTTGGTGTAGGGCTTGATCCAGTCGAGGCGCTTGCCGTGCTCGCCCCAAAATCCCTCCGGGTCCTTGATCGAGCGCTCATACATCGCTTTGTAGGTGGCCTCGTCGCACCAGGCAGACTTGGCCAATGGCGCGGGAACCGGGAAGAGTTCGTTGCTGGACATGATGTCGCTTGCCCCTCCGTGACGGCTGCGGTCTCGAGTGGATCGGCGCGATTATCGAATCATTGCCAGCCGCGGGCAAGGCGCGAGCCGGCGGCGCGGGGGCTCAGTCGTCCAGCACCACCACGCCGTCCTCGAGCACCACGCGCACCGCGCGCAGCCATTGGCCGAGGCAGGGGCCGTCGAGGCATTCGCCGGTTTCGATGCGGAACAGCGCGCCGTGGGTGGCGCATTGGATGAAGTCGCGCTCCACGGTGAGGAACTGGTCCGGCGTCCAGTCGAGCGGCCCGTCCGTGTGCGGGCAGCTATTCTCGTAGGCATAGAGGCGGCCGTTCGAGCGCACCACGAAAAGCTCGCGTTGCGCGGCGCCCGCGCCGAGCGCGAAGCCCTTGGAGCAGCCGTCGGCGATCTCGGCGAGCGGGCACAGCACGGTGCGGCGCTTCGCCTCGCTCACGGTTTTACCTCGGCACCCCGGCCATGCCGCAGATCAGCGCCCAGGATTTGGCGTCCACGGGCAACACCGAGAGGCGCGATTGGCGGATCAGGGCGAGCTCCTGCAAGGCCGGGTCGGCCTTGATCCGGTCGAGGGTGACCGGCGTTTTAGCCGGTGTCACGGCCTTGACGTCGACCATGCCGAAGCGGCCCGAGGCATCGCTCGGGTCCGGGTAGTGCTCCCGCACCACCTCGACCACGCCGACGATGCGCTTCTCGTTCACCGAGTGATAGAAAAAGCCCCGATCGCCAAGCTTCATGGCCTTCATGTTGTTGTTGGCTTGGTGATTGCGCACGCCGTCCCACTCGGCCGCACCGGCCTTTACCTGGTCGGCCCACGACCAGTGGCCGGGTTCGGACTTGAATAGCCAATAGGCCATCGGCCGGCTCCCTCCCTGTCGGTTCGCCCTGCATACCCCGGCGCGCACTGTATACCAAGGAGCGGCAGCGCGCCCACAAGGGCGTGCCCGGGTCCGGTCAGATTTGCGATTCAGAGCTCGTGCGCGAAGGGGCGCGCCAGCAGGTCGCCGATGGTTTCGTCGATGCCCGCGCCTTCGTGCAGCACGGCATGCACGGCGCGCGCGATCGGCATATCGACGCCAAGTCTCTCGGCGAGCGCCACGACGGCGGGCGCGCTGGCCACGCCTTCGGCCACCGAGTCGCGGCGGCCAAGAATCTCCGCCAGGCTCTCGCCCTCGCCGATGGCGCAGCCCAGCGAGAAGTTGCGCGATTGCCTGCTGGTGCAGGTCAGCACCAGATCGCCGAGCCCGGAGAGCCCGGCGAGGGTCTCGAAGCGCGCGCCCTTGGCGAGCGCGAGCCGGGCCATTTCGGCGTAACCCCTGGTCATGATGGCGGCGCGCGCGTTTTCGCCGAGGCGACGGCCGATGGCGATGCCGGCGGCGATGGCGAGGACGTTCTTGACCGCGCCGCCCATTTGCGCGCCGATCAAATCGTCCGAGAGATAGGGGCGGAACGTGGCGCCGCCGAGGGCTCGCGCCAGGCGCTCACCGAGGGCCGCGTCCGTGGCCGCGAGGGTCACGGCCGTCGGCAGCCCGCGTGCCACCTCGGCGGCGAAGGTCGGGCCCGAGAGCACGGCAACCGGCGCCGCGCCGATGACCTCGGCGAGAACCTCGCTCATCAAGGCGCCGCTCTCGCGCTCGAGCCCCTTGGCGCAGATCACGATCGGGGTCGCGGCGGCTGTGGCGCTTGTGGCGGAGGCGGCGAGCGCTTGCGCCACGGCGCGCAGATACTACGCCGGCACGGCAAACAACACGATGTCGGCCGCGGCGGCGCGGGCGATGTCACCGGTGGCGCGCAGCGCCGGGTCGAGCGCGACACCGGGCAGAAATCGCGGGTTCTCGTGGCCTTGGTTGATCGCCTCGACGACATCCGCTTCGCGCGCCCACAAGCGCACCGCATGCCCGGCCCGGCAGGCCGCGAGTGCAAGCGCCGTGCCCCACGCACCGGCGCCGACGACGCCGACTTTCTCCCTGTCCGCCATGTCGCGCCCGCTCCCTTGTCCCGCGGCCGGTCATTTCATAGCCTGAAGCGGCTTGCCACGCGGGCTCGGTCACGCCGCCGCCCGGCCACGACCACAGTTATGCGCGGTGGCGGGCGGCACTGGCAAGCGTCCGCGCCGAAAGAGGAGGGTTTCTCGATGGACGACGCCGAGCGGCTGCCGACACTGGTGCTTGGCGCCACGGGTGCCTTTGGCGGCGCGCTCGCCCACGAGCTGATGGCGCGCGGCGCGCCCGTGCGTGTGTTCGCGCGCTCGGTCGGCGCGGTACGGCGACGCTTCGCCGACAGCGCCGCGCTCGAGATCGTCGCCGGCGACGCGCAAGACCGCAGCGCCCTGATCAAGGCCGCCGAAGGCTGCGGCCTGATCGTGCATGGCGTCAACTACCCCTATGACCGCTGGGTACCGTTCATGCACACGGCCACGCTCAACGTCATCGCGGCGGCGCGGGCGAGCGGCGCCGTGGTGCTGTTTCCGGGCAATGTCTACGGCCTCGGCCGGGCAGCCGACACACCGTTTTCCGAGCAAGCCCCGACCCGGCCGAGCGCGCGCAAGGGCCGTTTTCGGGTGCGTCTCGAAGGCGTGCTGAGCGAGGCGACCCAGTCCCCGGCCACGCCGCCGCCGTCCAAGCTCCCAGGGGAGCCGATTCGCGTGCTGATCGTGCGCGCCGGCGATTATTTTGGGCCCACCGCGCGTAACGGCCTGGTCGATCGGATCTTCGGCAACGCCGCCAAGGGCAGGGCAATGCAAGCCTTCGGGCGGCTCGAGGTGGCGCACCAGTGGGCCTATTTGCCGGATCTGGCGCGCGCCGCGCTCGATCTCGCCGCGCTCGGCGAGCGCCTGGCGCCGTTCGAGGTGGTGAACTTCGCGGGTCCCATGGCCGCGACGCAGCGGGACTTTCTTGAGACCGTCGCAGCCGCGGCCGGCCACCCCGGCTTGGCGATCCGTCTCGTGCCGTGGGCCGTAATCTGGCTCATGGATCTGTTCGACGGCATCGCCCGCGAACTGGTCGAGCTGCGCTATTTGTTCGAGACCGCCGTGCTGCTGGACGATAACAAGCTGCGCACGTTGCTGCCCGGCTTCGAGGCGACCCCGCTCGAGCAAGCCGTAGAGACGACCCTGGCGAGCTATCGTAAATGACGTTGTTGCCGAATGCGGCTCAGGCTTTCGGGCCGAGCCGCCCGGGCTGACCCATGCCGGGGGGCGCCTCGGCCTCCGGGTCCAGGGGCCAACGCGCGCGCGGGCTCGCGTCCAGCCCATCGCTCAAGCCGCGTTGCAGGCGCTCGATCCCGGCCCAGGCGATCATCGCCGCGTTGTCGGTGCAAAGCGCGGCCGGCGGCACGACGAGGCGCAAGCCGCCCGCCTCGGCGAGGGGCTGCAGCCGCGCGCGCAGCGCGGCGTTGGCGGCCACCCCGCCGGCGACCACCAGCGTGTCGCCGCGCGGCTGGCGGGCGCGAAACAGTTGAATAGCGTTTCTCGTGCGGTCGAGCAGCACGTCGATAACGGCGCCCTGAAAGGCGGCTGCGAGGTCGGCCCGCTCGCCGGCGGTAAGCACGCCGCCCTTCGCTTGCTCACGGGCCCGCACGAGATGCAGCAAGGCGGTCTTCAGGCCGGAGAACGAAAAATCGCAGCCCGCGCGGCCTTTGAGCGGGCGCGGTAGCTGGAAGCGGTCCGCGCGGCCGTCCCGCGCCGCCTGCTCGATCGCCGGGCCGCCCGGATAGCCGAGCCCCAACACCTTGGCTGCCTTGTCGAAGGCTTCGCCGACGGCGTCGTCGATGGTGGTGCCGAGGCGGCGATAGCGCGCCACCTCCTCGACGATGAGCAGCTGGCAATGTCCGCCCGAGACCAGCAGCAAGAGATAGGGAAATTCGACCCTTTCGACGAGGCGCACGCTGAGCGCATGGCCCTCGAGATGGTTCAGCGCGACCAGGGGCAGGCTATGCACGGCGGCGATGGCCTTGCCGGTCATGAGCCCCACCATCACCGCGCCGATCAGGCCCGGTCCGGCGGTCGCGGCCACGCCGTCGAGGGCCGCGAAGTCGAGCCCGGCCTGGTCCATGGCCCGGGCGATCAGGCCATCGAGATGGTCGATATGGGCGCGCGCGGCAATCTCGGGCACGACGCCGCCATAGGGCGCGTGCTCGTCGAGCTGCGACAACACCAGGTCGGCGCGCACCTCGCGGCCGTCGGTGACCACGGCGGCGGCGGTCTCGTCGCAGCTGGTTTCGATACCGAGGACGATCATGATATTCCGCTGCTGTTGGTCGCGCGGCGGACTGTAGGGCATTTTCCGCTGGCGTGGTATCGCGCCGCCCCCATAAAGCCTCGCATCGGGCGCGGCGCGCGTGTATGAAGTGCGCCATGCTGGCAGCGCGGCAGGCGGCCCATGTCGTTTAGGAGTCCGGTTCGGATCGGAACGCGCGGCAGCCCGCTAGCGCGCGCGCAGGCCGAGGAAGTGCGCGCGCGCCTTATCGGCGCCCATCCCGCGTTGGCCGAGGCCGACGCGATACAGATCGCCATCATCAAGACCACGGGCGACAAGCGACTCGATCTCAAATTGGCCGACATCGGCGGCAAGGGCCTGTTCACCAAGGAAATCGAAGAGGCCTTGCTCGCCAAGCGCATCGACATCGCCGTGCATTCGATGAAGGACGTGCCCACTTGGCTGCCG
>JAUVWK010000173.1 GCA_030604165.1 Alphaproteobacteria bacterium
GCATCCTTCATCCTCTCCCAGCGGGGCCGGCCATTCGACAAGGATAACCGGACACCATGGCTCGCCAATCGCGGCAACGGATAGGTCGGAAAGAATATGGGATAGGGTCCGACCGATCCCAGTCGCCGTTACCGGCACCTTTCTGGATCGTCTTCAGTCGTTATTTAATATGTTAATTCAAATATTTAACAGTCATTCTTCACCTTTATCCATAGGCGCGTAACCTTATGACACCAGCTCGCAACGCCGGGCTACGGCGACAGCCAGAGTTCGGTTGTTGACACCCAATTTGGCGTAAATGTTCTTCAAATGAAACTTGACGGTGGGCTCCGCCATCGCCAGCGCGCGCGCGATCATCTTGTTCGATTGGCCTTCATTGAGCTGACAAAGAATCTCGCGCTCGCGCGGGCTCAGCAGGGCCGTCGCTTTGGCCAGCGCGGGGCCCGCACCGTTCGCGCCGGTGGCGATCAGCACGTCCGCGACAAAATCCACGGTCGCGCCGGGCAGCGCGCCGATGCCGATATGTCGGACCAGCCGCCGCAGCAGGTCGGCCATGGGCTCGCCCTCGTCGATGAAGGCGCGGCGAAAGCCCTCCGGAACGGCGAGCTGCAAGGCGCATTGCAGGCGCGCCGCGGCCGCCTCGACGCGATCCTGCGCCGCCAGGCAGAGCGCCGCGAGCACATGCACCTTGATCAAGGTGCGCCGATTGCCGCCGGCCTCGCATTCGCGCCGCATCGTGCCCAGGATACGCTGCGCCCGGGCATGATCTCCCGCACGGATCGCCAGGCGGGCGAGCGCGATCCCGCTCTGCCAGCGCTCGCGCCAGGTGAGCGGCAGGGCCGCCGCACCGGAGCGCCCGCCAAAGCGCAAGCCGGCCTCGGCGGCCAAGGCCGCGGCGCGCTCCGTCTCGCCGGCGAGGGTGAGCACCTCGACACGCCGGCAAGTCGCCAGCCAGCGCAGCCGCGGCAATTCGCGGTCGGCGGCCGTCTCCGCGGCGCGTTCCAAGGTGGCAAGCGCGGCGTCGAGGCCGCCTTCGATATAGGCCAGCGCGGATGCGGTCATGTAACCGCGCGCGAAGACGTCCACCCAACCTTCGTATTGTTCGACGTCGGCAAGCGCCGCGAAAACCAGCGCCCGAGCCTCGCCGATCTCGTTGCGCTCGAAACGCACCTCCGCCAACGGCAGGTGGGTCAGGCCGACCAAACCGGCGTCCGAGCCGAAATGCGCGGCGGCGCGTTGCGCGGCGCGCCGGCAGCAGGCGTAGGCCTCGTTCAGGCGCCCCTCTTCCAGGCTGATGAGCCCCAGATGCAAATGTATGAAAACCTGAAGGTAGACCGCCTCGAGGTCGACATAGTGCGCCATGGCCGCGTCGGCGGCGGCCCGGGCCTGGCGCAGATTGCCGCGCCGAAATTGCATGATGCAAAGCAGATTATTGAGCCAGCCCCGCACGAAATGATCGCCTTCCGGCGTGTCCCGCTCGAGCGCCTCCATGGCGGCGATGTGGCCATCGGGTGAGCCGGTGTCCTCATAAATGCCGAGCATGACGTCCATCAGCAGGATGTCGCTGTCCAGCGCGGCGTTGCCGGGGTGCGTCTCCGTCATCACCTCGTCGAGATGCCGGCGCGCGTCCGCGAGGCGGCCTTCCTTCGACAGTAGAAAAGCCCGCGCCAGCTTGAGGCGCGGCCGTTCGTAAATGAGCTCCCGCGGCAAGTTGTCGAGCAAGAGGTTGAGCTGGGCCAGCCCATCTTGCAGGCCGACGCGCAAACCGCCCGCTTTCTCGATCAAGGCCGCGGCGCGCCGGAGAGCGCCGGCCTGACGGGCGTGCTTGACCGCCGACAACAGGTGCCCATTGTCGGCGAACCAACGCGACGCGCCGAGATGCAACGCGCGCGTGCGCGCGGCGCCCAAGAAGGTAAGCTGCTGGCGCAGGAACTCCGCGAACAGTTGGTGATGACGATACCAACCGGCGCTGCCGTCGATCGGCACCAGGAGCGCATGGAGCGGCGCCAAGCGGCGTAGCATGTCCCAGCTATCGTTTCGGCCGCGCACCGTGTCGGCAAGATCGCCGTGGATGCGGGCCAAGTGCGAGGTCTCGATCAAGAAACTCTGAATTTCGGGCGGCAGCCTGGCCAGCACTTGCTCCGCCAAATACTCCGCGACGTCGGCGCTCGAGCCCGTGAACGAGCGGATCTCCGAGCCCGGCGCCTCGCTCTCTTCGACCCAGAGGCGGGCGAGCTGGAGCGCGACGACCCAGCCTTCGGTGCGCGAGAGCAGCGCCGACAGCTCCTCGTCCGACAACAGGTCGCCGAATAGTCGCCGGGTCTCGCCGACCGAAAAACGAAAATCCTCCGCGTCGAGCTCGGTCAGCAGGCCCCGGGTCCGCAGGCTCGCGTAAGACAGCCGTGGGCGGCCGCGTGTCGCGATGGCGAGATGAAAGTGCGGCGGCAGGCGCTGCAACAGCGCGTCCAGCATGGCGTCGATTTCGCGCGATTCCAGATTATGGTAATCGTCGAGCAGGATGCAGGTGGGCTCGCTCGAGCGTTCCAGCTCGCGTTGCAGCGAGGCCAATGCCACCGGCGGGCGCAGGGCGCGCAAGCCCGACGGCGCCATCCCCGCCAGTTGTCCGAGCTCGAGCCCGGCATCCGTCAGGGCGCGGGCCAGATAGGCCAGGAATTGATGCGGGTCGCGGTCATCGGCATCGAGTGTCAGCCAGGCGCAACGCACGCCGCGTGCCACCAAATGCTCACGCCACTGTGCCAGTGCCGTCGTCTTGCCGTATCCGGCCGGGGCCTGAATCAGCGTCAGCCGCCGCTCGAGCCCGCGCGCCAGCTTGTCGAGAAGCTGCGGGCGATCGACCAGCCGGACCCGTTGCCGCGCCGGCCGCAACTTGACGCCGCACAGCCAGGCCTCTGAAGACAGACCCGATTTCGGTCTACGCGCCACAACGCCAGCCCTATGCCGCCGGGCCGGCACGCGTCGTCATTCCGCTCATCTCCCAGTCCAGCCCTGTTGTTACGGGGCTAAGAAAGAAATGCTACTACGCCCGGCGGCGCCCTCAAACCGCCAATCGCGGGCGCGCCTCGCGCCGCCTACGGGGCCGTGTCTCGACGACCCCCGTCAGAGCCGATTCTTGTGCAGCGCGCCGCCTTTCATGATCACCGCCAGGTGCTTGCCCTGCTCCTGCAGCAGGCCCAGGTCGGTCAAGGGGTCGCCGTCCACCAGCAGCAGATCGGCCACCGCGCCGGGCGCCACCACGCCGAGCTCGCCCGGCCGATTGAGCAGCTCGGCATTGATCGCAGTGGCCGAATGCAAGACCTCGAACGGCGATTGCACCTCGGCGCGCAGGAGCAGCTCGCGGGCCTGGTGCACGTGCAACGGTCCGATGAGATCGCTGCCAAGCCCCATCTTCACCTCGGCCGCCTGGCACGTCTCGACCGCTTCGAGCGCCAGTTCGGCGAGGTTGCCGAGCTTGTCGGCGAAGACAGCCGGCAGCCCCAGTTTGGGGCCAAACTCCCGCAGCGCGTGGATCGTCGCCAAGGTCGGCACCACGTACGCGCCCTTGGCGTGGACAAGCTGCGCCGCCTCGGTGTCGATCAGCGTGGCGTGTTCGATCGAGCGAACCCCGAATTCGACGCACCGGCGCACAGCGCTGGCCGGATGGGCGTGCGCCATCACGTAAGTCCGGCGGGTTGCCGTCTCCTCCACCGCTGCCCGAATCTCCGCCTCGGAGTACTGATCCATCCAGATCGGGTCCGACGGCGACAGCACGCCGCCCGAGACCATCAGCTTGATCTGGTGCGCGCCCTTGCGGAGTTCCTCGCGCACCGCCTTGCGCACCTCGTCCACGCCATCGGCCACCGCCGTGACGGGCCCGAGATAGGTGCTGCAGGCGCAGGCGTCGAAGTGGGTCGCCGGGCGCATATCGCCGTGGCCGCCGGTCTGGCTCAGGGCCTTGCCGGAGAAGAAGATCCGCGGCCCCTTGATCAAGCCCTGCTCCACCGCCGTAGCCAGGCCGATGTCGGCGCCGCCGGCGTCGCGCACCGTGGTGAAGCCGCGGTCGAGCGCCGCCGCCAGATTGGCGTGGCCGTGCTGGTGCAGCAGCGACGGCGGCATGTCATCGAGGCTCGGCACGTTGAGCGCCGCCAGCAAGGCGTGAAAGTGGGCGTCGATCAGTCCCGGCATCAGGGTGCGGCCCGCGGCATCGAGAGTTTGCGCCTGGGACGCGGCGATGGGCCGGTCGGAGAGCTCCTTGATGCGGCCGTCCTCGACCAGCACGTCCATATCGTCGCGGCATTCGGGGCTGAGCCCGTCGAACACGCGGCAATGGCGGAACAGCGTGCTGGCCATGATCGATCCTCCCCAAGCCGTCGCTTCGGCTTTGTCTAGCGCGCGAAGCGAGCGCGCAGCTCGCGCTTGAGAACCTTGCCCGAAGGATTACGCGGCAATGCCTCCTCGAGATACAAGGCCGTCGGTACCTTGAAGGCCGCCAGTTGCGCCCGGCAATACGCCGCCAAGGTCGGATGGTCGAGCACGGCGCCCTGGCGCGGTACTACCACGGCGATGGGGCGCTCGCCCCAGCGCGCGTCGGGCACGCCGATCACCGCCACTTCCTCGACCTCGGGCATCTCGTGTATCACCCGCTCCACCTCCGACGAGGCGATGTTCTCGCCGCCGGAAATGATCATGTCTTTCTTGCGGTCGGTGAGGTAGAGAAATCCGTCCGCGTCCAAATAGCCGATGTCGCCGGTGCGGAACCAAGCGCCGAAGAAGCTCGCTGCCGTCTTGTCGGGATCTCGCCAATAGCCCTTGGTGATCTTCGGCCCACGCAAGCAGATCTCGCCCTCTTTGCCCGCTTCGAGCCGGACGCCCTCGTCGTCGCGGATCTCGACCTCGACATGGGCCAGCGCGCGCCCCGTGGAGCCGATTTTCGCGATCTCCATACCGGCTTCCATCAGGGTATCGCCGCTACAGGATTCGGTCAGGCCGTAACCGTCGATATAGCGGCCGTTGGTGAATAGCCCGGCAAAGGCGCGAATACGATCTTCCGGTGTCTTTTCGCCGCCGCCGATACACCAGCGCAGGCTGCCGACGTCGTAGCGCTCGCGTCCCTCGAAGCCGAGCACTCGGCCCAACATCACCGGCGCCATCCAGGCGCAGGTCAGGCGCTCGGCCTCGATCGAGGCCAACACACGCGCCGGCTCGAAGTCGCGATGGATCACCATGGTGCCACCGACCCAAAGCACGGTGATGCCCGGAAGGTCGAAGGCGCCGGCATGATAAAGCGGCCCTACGACCAGCAGCCGATCGGCCGCGGTGAGACCGAGCGCGAGAATGTGGTCCATGCACTTCCAATAGAAATTCTCGTAGCTGTGCATGACGCCCTTGGGCCGGTCGGTGGTGCCGGAGGTGTACATCAGCCGATACAGATCGTCCGGCCGGCGCAGAGTCGGCGCCGGCGCGGCGGCATCGCCGCTCAGCACGCGCGTGTCACTTTGGGCCGCCTCGTCCAGCAAGACGACGTTGGGCAAGGCGCCGACCGGGTCCCGAAACGCCTCGTCGGCCAGCAATAGCCGCGCCTCGGCATTGTCCACGATGTAGCGTATCTCGGCTTCGGCCAGCCGGTAATTGATCGGCAGGAAGACCGCGCCCACGTGACTGACCGCCACGGCGAGCTCGATGAACGCCGTGCTGTTCTTCATGACCGCGGCGACGACGTCGCCCTCGCCGATGCCGCGTGCCGCCAACCAGCCGGCCAAGCGCTCGACCCGCTCGAGCAGCGCACCGTAGCTCAGGCGCTGATCCTGGTAGACAAGCGCCACCTGCTGCGGCGTGCGGAGCGCGTGAAACCGGATGAAGCCGCTCAGATTGACCACGCCACACCTCGTCAGTTTCTGGGCCGGGTTGCCGGTTGGCGACGTTTCGTCGGGCAGCGACCACCCGATCATCCGATCGGCATGATAGACGAAAGCGTGGCCCAGGGGTCGGCCAGGATACCTGGATCATTCTTCCGCCGAACCTGGAATTGCGCTTCCCCCCCATCGCGGGCGAGGATGGCAACGCGAACAACCGCAACAATTGCTAAAGGAGAATCGAGTGAGCCGCATAGCGCTGCCCAAGGAAGACGAACTCGACACCGCCCAGCGCCAGGTTTACGACGACATCAAGGCGGGCCGGCGCGGCACCGTGCTCGA
>JAUVWK010000514.1 GCA_030604165.1 Alphaproteobacteria bacterium
CGGCGCTCGTATCGGCGCCGCCGAGCGCCAGCGGTTCCATCTCGGGCCGCGTCATCAGGCCGCGCGCGGTGAGCCGGAACCGCGTCATCTCCATGCCCGCCTCGCGATAGGCTGAGCCCTTACCGTATTTGCGCTCGTAAAGCGCCTCGAAATCGGCGGCCAAGGTGGCGAGCGCGGCATCGTCAAGCGCCCCTGTGGCGCGCAGCGGCGTGGTCACCTCGTGCACCTGGCGGCCGTAGCGCAGATCGACCGAACAATCGAGGCGGATGCGCGTGGCCTCGAAGCCTTCCGCGGCGAGCTGAGCGCGGGCGCGCTCCCGCAGCGGCGCGTAGATGCGCTCGATCTCCGCCGCCGGGCTCGGCACCGGCCGCGTCGTCGTCACCGCGTATTCATGCACGATATCGGCGGAAACCAGGCCGAAGGCGCAGTTCACCGCGGCCGCGTAGGGCACCACGATGCGCTTGACGTTGAGCTCGGCGCCGAACATGCCGCACAGCAGCGGGCAGCTGCCGCCGAAGGCGTGGAGCACGAAATCGCGCGGATCGAGTTTGCGTTCCACCGTGATCTCGTGGATCAGGTCGGCGATCTGGGCGGCGGCGACGCGGTAGATGCCGAACGCGGCGGTATCCACGTCCATGCCCATGGGCTTGGCGATCTTGCGCTCGAAGACCGCGCGCGCCGCCGCGACATCGAGCGTCATGGTGCCGCCGAGGAAGATCTCCGGGTCCATGTAGCCGATCAGGATCATCACGTCGGTCAGCGTCGGCTCCTCGCCGCCGCGGCCATAGCACACCGGGCCCGGCCGGGCGCCGGCGCTTTGCGGGCCGACGCGCGGCACCTTGGTGCGTGCATCGAGCGAGACGATGCTGCCGCCGGCGGCGCCGATCGAGACCACCTCGATTTTGGGCGCCAGATAATGGTAGCGGTCGACCATGGGCTCGCGGGCATATTCCAGCTCGCCCGCCTGGATCACGCCGACCTTGAAGGTGGTGCCGCCCATGTCGGCGGCGATGATGTCCTCATCCGCCATCAGGCGCCCCAGATAGCGGCTGCCGATGACGCCCGCGGCCGGGCCGCACTCGATCATGCCGACGGCGCGGTTCGCGGCCTCGTCCGCCGGCAGCAGGCCGCCATAGCCCTGCATCACCAAGAGCGGCCCCCCATAGCCCTCGGTGCGCAACAGCGCTTGCAGATTGTTGAGATAGTCGCGCGCGATGCGCCCGGCATAGGCGTTGATCACCGTGGTCGAGCTGCGCTCATACTCGCCCGGCAGCGGCGCGATCTCGCTGGAGAGCGCGACATAGACCTCCGGCGCGAGGCGCTTGACGATCTCGCGCACGGTTTGCTCGTGCGCCGGGTTGTGGAACGACCACAGAAAGCAAACCGCGATCGCTTCCACGCCCTCGCCCTCGAGCAGGGCGCGCAACGCCGCCTCGGTCGCCGCCTCGTCGAGCTCGCGCAGCACCGCGCCCTTGTAATCGACCCGCTCGGGCACGCCCCGGATGCGCGCGCCGTCGACCAGCGGCGCCGGCCGGTCGGTCGCCACCGGGTGCTTGATGCGGTCTTCGCTGAGCCCGCCCCAGCGGCCATAGGCGCCGCGCGTGATCAACAGCGTATCCTCGAAGCCCTCGGTGGTGATCAGCCCGGTGAGCGCGCCGCTGCGGGTCAGCAGGGTGTTGTCCACCACGGTGGAGCCATGCACGAAGAGGTGGCTACGGGCGAACAGCTCGGCGCGCGAGAGTTTCATCTCGGCCGCGGCGGAGGCGATCGAGTCCATCACCCCTTGGGCGAAGTTGGGCGGCGTGGAGAGCGCCTTGCCGATATGCAGCGGCTCGCCGACGGCGAAAACAATGGTGTCGGTGCAGGTGCCGCCGACATCCGTCGCGATCAGATATTTTTTTTGCTCTTGCGCCGTCGCCACTTACGCCCTCGTCTGTCTGGCCCTCGGGGGCCCTCGGGGCCCGTTTGCGGAGGCGCGTATTGTGCACACAACGCCGCGGCGCGACAACGGCGCCACGGTGGCACCGCTCTAGGTCGTGTACTCATAAACTAGAGTTGGGTCAGCGGCGGGGCGCCGATGTCGGCTTTAGAGCCAACATCGGTCGCAAATCCCCACATTTGGGCTCTTCCGGGTGTAGCCAAAAGCGGACATTGGGGCCACAAGAACCCGGCGGACTCCCTCTTGTCATCGCTCTACTTCGGGTAAAGCCACGTTTTCAACAGGCCCGTGACCCAAGGCATAACCGGGTATGCCAGCAAGGTTGAGAGGAAGACTACGTTGAGCAACAATGCGAATTTGCTGGGTAATCCGCCCGTTAACGGCGCCAGCACCAAATTCAATAGTAGGATCAGTGGGTAAACGCAAATTACCCCGATGAAAACCTGCTTCCGAATTGGGGGCTCCTTTAGCCTTTGCGGAATGCCAGGCCGATCAAACCAAGGCTCGAGAACGGCGTGGTGCGCGTGTAAGCGTGAACCGTATCAGGCAGGTCTCTCATTGGTTTGTTCCTTTTCATTACTCGTTTGCAAAATGCGGCGTCGTTGGGGCCTGTTCGCTCTACTCTGCGGCCGCCAACTGACCCGTCGGTTGTTTGCCTCGATCAAGTTCGTCGGCGAAATGGTGGTGGCGGTCCCGGTGGCCGGCCTCGTCTTCGCGAACGATCAGAATAACGTCACGCAAAGTCGCGCGTTACGCACTC
>JAUVWK010000116.1 GCA_030604165.1 Alphaproteobacteria bacterium
TCGCGAACCGCCGGAAAAACATTGTTCGTGCCCGTCGACAACGGCACCAAGGGCACCGCGTCGCAGGCCCGCGCCACCAGGCGATTGGTGCCGTCGCCACCGAGCACGATGATGGCGCCGGCGCCGGCCTCGACCATTTGGCCGACCGCGACCAGCGTATCCTCGGGCCCATCGTCGATCTCCATGTCGAGAAACCGCACCCGCGGCCAGGTCTGACCGGCCGGCGGAGGCAGGTCGAGCGCGCGACGCACCCGGTTGGCGATGCCGCTGACGTCGGGCATCATCAAGACCTCGGTAACGCCCACCGCGCCGAGCGCCGAGAACACGCGCGTGATCATGTTGCGCTTTTCGGCGATCGGAAACACCGACGCCTGCGCAACCAACCGGCGGATATCCCGGCCGGCGGCGGGATTGGCCAAGATACCGATGCACGCCCCGTGCCTGGCTGCCGTCATGGCTTCAAAACGTCCTCATCGTGCGCGCCAAATCCCGCGCGTTCGCCATACGGCTATTGCTTTGCCCGACATACACATTTGCGTGTCCGTCACCGCCAGTGCTGACCCGTCGGGCGGGAACATGCTAAACATGACCCCCCGCGCGCCAGAGCGCCACAGATTTAACTTGCGAAGGGGGACGAGGGGTTGTGCTCGGACCGGAGAACCTCCGGGTCTACGGAATCTTACTTCGCGAACGTCGGGTTTTGATATCCGCCGAACGCGTCGCGGGGCGGGATGTGCTCAAATTTCCCGGCGGGGCAGTCGAACCGGCGGAAACGCCGGAACTCGCCTTGGTGCGCGAATTTCAGGAGGAAGGGGCGCTGGCGGTGACGCCGGTGCGCCTGCTGCATGTCCCCGGGACTTTGCTGAGTCCGTGGACCCAGGCGAATTACACGCCGGTCTATTACGAGGTTCGTGGCAACGGCGACCCGGTGACCCCGCCGCACGAGCCGCTCGAGCTTCGTTTCATGGCGCCCGGCGAGGCGATGCGGAGCGGACGCATGGCGGAGCCCGAAATTCTGGCCTTGCGACGGGCGCTCGGCGATGACGCGTAGGCTCGCTCGCGCGGTTCGCGCCGGCCTCACCGGTGTGTTCGTAGCCTTGGCCGCGGCCGGCATGGCGAGCGCCCAGACCGTATCGAAAGCGGTCGTGGAGGTCGACGAAGTACGGACCGAGCCGTTGTCGCAAACCGTACCGATCATCGGGCGCCTTGTGGCGCGTCAATCCGGGATCGTCGCGGCGCGCATCGGCGGTCCGGTCGGCAAGATGCATGTGAGCGTCGGCGACCGGGTGAAGGAAGGCGATGTGCTGGCCGCATTGGTGACGACGCGCCTCAAGCGGCAGCAGGATCTGCTCAAGGCCGAAGCGGCGGAAACGGCGGCCCAGATCGAATTGGCCGAGGCACAGGTGGATTTGCGCCGTCAGGAACTGCGGCGGCTCGAGGGGTTGCGCGATTCGGCGGCCTTTTCGAAGGGCCGCCACGAGGACACCGAGCAACGGGTCATCGTGGCCGAGGTCTCCGTCGGTGCGGCGATGGCCCGTCACGAGCGGGCCAAGGCCAATCTGGCTTTGGCCGATATCGATTTGCATAACGCCGCAATTCGTGCGCCCTATGCCGGCGTGATAACCGTCATACACACGGAAGTCGGCTCTTTCGTGACGGTCGGCGGTCCGGTGGTTTCGATGGTGAGCGATGGCAAGCTCGAGATCGAAGCCGATGTTCCCGCGATCCGAATACCGGCGTTGGAGCCCGGCATGGTGGTGGCGATCCGGCTCGACGACAAATCGCGCCATGACGCCGTCGTGCGCGCCATCGTGCCGGAAGAGAATCCGTTGACCCGGACCCGCCAGGTGCGCTTCACGCCCGACATCGCGATGGCCGGCAAGGTGCTCGCCGTCAACCAATCGGTGGTGGTGCTCCTGCCGCTCGGGCCCTATCGCGAGGTCGTGTCGGTACACAAGGACGCCGTCATTACGCGCCAGGGACAGACCCTGGTCTATGTCGTCGAAGACGACGTGGCGCAGATCCGCCCGGTTCGGCTCGGTAACGCGGTCGGCACCCGCTTCGAGGTGGTGGGCGGGCTGGTGCCGGGCGAACGCGTGGTGGTGCGCGGCAACGAGCGCCTGCAACCCGGCCAGCCGGTTGCGATCGAAGGGCCCTCGTAAACAAGCCGCGGCGCATGAATTTAATCGAGGCCGCCATCAAACGACCGATCGCCGTCATCGCGGCGGTGCTGATGATCGTGCTGTTCGGCTTGGTGGCGTTGCGGACCATCCCCATCCAGCTCACGCCGGACGTGCGTCGGCCGGTCCTGACCGTGACCACCAATTGGCCCGGCGCCGCGCCGGCCGAGGTCGAGCGCGAGATCACCAATCGCCAGGAAGACGTGATCAAGGGCCTCGAGGGCCTGAAGCAGGTGATCAGCAGCTCCCAGGACGGGCGCTCGCGGATCACGCTGGAGTTCCGCACCGGCCAGAACATGGACCGCGCCCTGCTCCTGGTGGCGAACCGGCTCGACCGCGTGCCGACATACCCCGCGGAAGCCGACGAGCCGACGATCCAGGCGGCGAGCGCGGAGGACCAACCCATCGCCTGGTTCATCCTCCAGCGGTTGCCCGGCAACGAGCGCCCGATCCACGAATATGGCGACTTCATCGAGGACGTCATCAAGGACCGGCTCGAGCGGGTTACGGGCGTGGCGCGGGTTAATTTCTTCGGCGGCAGCGAGCGCGAGCTACGCATCACCGTCGACCCCGAAAAGATGGCCCGTTACGGGCTCACCGTGCCCGACGTGGTCAACGCGCTCCGGCGCGCCAACGCCTCGGTCTCGGCCGGCGACGTGGAGGAAGGCAAGCGGCGCTACGTGGTGCGCACCGACGCCGAGCTGAAGACCCCGGCGCGGGTGCGGGCCGTGGTGCTGCGCAGCGCCGAGGACTGGGTCTCGGGCCGTCTCGCCCGTGTCACCGTGGGCGATATCGCCGAGGTCGGCTTCGGTTACAAGAAGCCGGTCGCCCGCATCCGGACGCTGGGCGAGCCCGCGCTGGCGATCAACGCCGTTCGCGAAACGGCGGCCAACGTGATCGATACCATGGACGGCATTCGCGCCGCCGTGGCCGATTTGAACGCGAGCGCCGTGCCGGCTGCCGGATTGACGCTGCATCACGTTTACGACGAGACGGTCTACATCAATTCGGCGATCGAGCTGGTGCAGCAGAACATCTACATCGGCGGCACGCTGGCGGCGATTATCCTCTTGCTCTTCCTGCGCTCGATCGGCGCGACCTTCATCATCTCCATCGCGATTCCGGTCTCGGTGGTGGGCTCGTTCGTGGCCATGGCGGCACTGGGGCGCTCGATCAACGTGATCTCGCTGGCCGGGTTCGCCTTTGCCGTCGGCATGGTGGTGGACGCCGCGATCGTCGTGCTGGAAAACATCTATCGGCTACGCCAACGGGGCTATTCGCGCTCCGAGGCCGCGTTGCTGGGGGCGCGCCAGGTTTGGGGCGCGGTGTTCGTCTTGGCGCTCACCACGGTCCTGGTTTTCGTGCCGATTCTGATCATGCAGCTCGAGGCGGGGCAGTTGTTCCGCGATATCGCGGTGGCGATCTCGGTCTCGGTGATCCTCTCTCTGATCGTCGCCAACACGGTCATTCCCTCGCTCGCAAGCCGCATTCTCGGCCGGGCGCGGACCGCCGTGAAGCCGGGCGCGGGCGGCAATCCGGGTGACGCGGCGGGCGCGCCGCGGCGCTTGCCGCTGCCCGGCCTGGACGGCTTGGCACGGCTCTTCGTCGTGGCGGTGGTCGGATTCACGAGTTGGGTGGTGCGGGGCCGGGTCCGCGCGGTCGCGGTCGTGCTGGTGGTCTCCAGCGGGGCGCTGTTCGCCATCTGGGTGCTGATGCCCAAGTTGGATTATCTGCCCGAAGGCAACCGCAACCTGGTGTTCGGCGTCATCATGCCGCCGCCGGGTTACAACCTGGACACCACCAGCGGCATCGCGCAGCGCATCGAGGACGCGACCAAGCCCTATTGGGCGACGCTCACCGGTCCCGAATCGGCGCCGGGCGAGCCGCCCAAAATGGAGCGCTTCTTCTTCGTCACGCTGCGCACCCAAGCCTTTGTCGGCGCCATCTCGGTGGAGCCGAGCCGGGCCGGCGAGCTGATCGACGTGATCCGAAAACCGGTGTTCCGCGAGCCGGGCACGTTCGGCTTCGTCAGTCAGGCCGGCCTGTTCAGCCGGGCGATCGGCGGTGGGCGCAAGATCGACCTCAATGTCTCGGGCCCCGACCTCGAGACCATTCTGCAGGTCGCCGTGCGCGCCACCGGGCTGCTGATGCAGGTCATGCCGCTCGAGGACGGCAATCAGCTGCGCCCCCGGCCGGGCCTCGAGCTGGGCGCGCCGGAGGTGCGCGTCGTGCCCGATCCGACAAGGCTCGGCGACAACGGGGTCACGGCCGCCGAACTGGGCGCCACCATGGACGCCTTCAACGACGGGCTGCGCGTCGCCGAGGTGACGATTGGCGGCGAGCGTCTCGATTTGATGCTGACCGGGCCGGAACGCGGCATCAACCAGACCCAAAACATCGGTAACCTCCCCGTGGTCACGCGCAACGGCGTGATTGTTCCGGTCAGCTCGCTCGCCGATATCCTGGTGACGTCGGGGCCCACCGAGATCCGTCATGTCGAGCGCGAGCGCGCGGTCACGCTTGAGATTCGGCCGGCGCCGAAGGTGCCGCTCGAATCGGCGATGAAGGCGCTGCAAAACCAGGTGATCGCCCCGCTGGAGGCCGAGGGGCTGCCGCCGGGCGTCAAGCTGCGGCTCTCCGGCACCGCCGACAAGCTGCTCGAAACCTGGCAGGCGATGCAGTGGAACCTGTTGCTCGCGGTGGTCATCGTCTATCTGGTGATGGCGGTGCTGTTCGAGAGCTTCATCTATCCGTTCATCATCGTCTTGGCCGTGCCGCTGGCCACGGCCGGCGGTTTCGCGGGGCTGGCGGTGGTCAACGCCTATGTCTTCCAGCCGCTCGATATGTTGACCCTTTTGGGCTTCGTCATATTGGTCGGCATCGTCGTCAACAACGCGATTTTATTGGTCCACCAAACCCTCTTCCACATGCGCGAGGAGGGTATGGCGGTGGCCGAGGCGATCGTCGAGGCGACCCGCAACCGCATCCGGCCGATCTTCATGTCCACCCTGACCAGCGTCGTCGGCATGCTGCCTTTGGTGCTGTTCCCGGGCGCGGGTTCCGAGCTCTATCGTGGGCTCGGCTCGGTGGTGGTCGGCGGGCTCGCGCTCTCGGCCGTGCTGACCTTGCTGATCATTCCGCCGCTGCTGACCATATTCGCGCGCCAGGTCAAGCCGCGCCGGCGCGCGGCCGAGCGCGACGCCGAGGGCGCCCGCGCCGAAGCCGGCGCCGCCGAAGCCAGCGCGGAATGAGCGGCGGGCTGGCGCACCGCTGGGATCTTTCCGCCGCCGCCGCCATCGCCCTGCAAAAAAGCCTCGCCGGGCAAGTCGAGCGCGCCGACCGGCTGGGGCCCGGCGGGCGCCGGGCGATCCGCCACGTCGCCGGCGTGGACGTGGCCTTCGAGGAGGGCGGCGCCATCACCCGCGCCGCCGTTGTCGTGCTCCGGCGGGCCGATCTGGTCACCGTGGAAAGCGCCGTCGCCCGTCGGCCGACCCGGTTTCCTTATGTGCCGGGGCTGCTCTCGTTTTGCGAGGTGCCGGCTATCTTGGCGGCGCTCACGGCGCTCTCGCAACGCCCCGACCTGCTGCTCTGCGACGGTCAGGGCTTGGCCCATCCGCGCCGCTTTGGGCTCGCCTGCCATCTCGGCCTGCTCGCCGACCTGCCCGCCATCGGCGTCGCCAAATCGCGCCTCATCGGCGCCCATGCCGAGCCCGGCCCGGCCAAGGGCGATTGGGCGCCGCTCATGGCGCCCGGCAAGACCGGCGGCCGCATGATGCGCATCGGCGCGGTGCTGCGCAGCCGCGCCGGGGTCAAGCCGCTCTATATCTCGATCGGCCACCGCGTCAGCCTGCGCACCGCGCTCGCCTTCACGCTGCGCGGCACCACCCGCTACCGCCTACCCGAAGCCATCCGCCGCGCCGACAAGCTCTCGAAGGGCGGCGCGCCGGGGTGAGGGGGGGTGGCATTGGGGTCTAAGTTATTGAAAAACTGGCTGGGGGACGAGGATTCGAACCTCGATTTACGGAGTCAGAGTCCGTTGTCTTACCGTTAGACGATCCCCCATCGAAGGGCCGGTCGGCGCCAAGGTAGATCGCTTGGCGAGGATGTCAACCGACGGCTTGGCGGGCGGCGCGAGCGCCCGCGCGCCGGGTCGGGCCCGCACGGGCTCCATTGCCAAGCTACCGGGGCGCGGTGTAATAAGCCTTAACCAAGAGGGCCAAGCGCATCGTGCAGGGTGCGCCGATAAGGGCCCGCGCCTCGGGGCTTGATGAGGGGGAAATCGTGACGCTGCATCCGGCCGCGCCCGACAGAGCCAATGACCGTGCCAGTGACCGGGCCAATGGCCGCTCCGGTGCCCGCTCAATGCGGCGCGGCGCCGGGCGGCGGCCCAGCTATGGCGCGCTCGATCTGGGCACCAACAATTGCCGGCTCTTGGTGGCGCGCCCGCAGGCCGAGGGCTTTCGCGTCATCGACGTCTTTTCGCGCATCGTCCGGCTCGGCGAGGGCGTGGCGGAAAGCGGCCGCCTCTCGGATGCCGCCATGGCGCGCACGGTGGCCGCGCTCAAGATCTGCGCCGCGAAGCTGCGGCGCGGCCGCGTCGGCCGCTGCCGGGCGATCGCCACCGAGGCCTGCCGGCGGGCCGAGAATTGCGACAGCTTCCTCGCCCGGGTGCAACGCGAGACCGGCTTCGAGATCGAAATCATCTCCACCGCGGAGGAGGCGCAACTGGCGCTGGCGGGCTGTGTGCCGTTGCTCGAGAGCGAGACGCCACGCGCGCTCCTGTTCGATATCGGCGGCGGCAGCACCGAGCTCATCTGGGTGAGCCACGAGGCCGGCGCGCGGCCCAGCGTCGAGGCCTGGACCTCGCTGGCGAGCGGCGTGGTCACCATGGCCGAGCGCTTCGGCGGCGTCCGGGTCGACGGCGACACCTTCGACGCGATGGTCGCCGAGGTTGCCGCTCAGGTCGCGCCCTTCGCCGCAGCGCAACGACTCGACGGCGCCGCGGGCGACGGCGGCGTGCAGCTTTTGGGCACCTCGGGCACGGTCACCACCATCGCCGGCGTGCATCTCGATCTGCCGCAGTACGACCGCGCCAAGGTCGACGGCATCCGGCTCACTTTCCCCGATGTGCGCCAGGTGGTGCACGGCCTGGTGGGCCAAAGCTACGAGCAACGCGCGGCGCACCCCTGCATCGGCCACGGCCGTGGCGACGTGGTGATCGCCGGTTGCGCCATTCTGGAGGCGATCATGCGCGCCTGCCCGGTGGGCCAATTGCGTGTCGCCGACCGCGGTCTGCGCGAGGGCCTGCTGCTCGGCATGATGCGCACCGACGGGGCCGTGCAATGAGCGCCGGCTCGCCGGTCTCGCGCCGCCGCGCCGCGGTGCGCCTCAAAAAGGCGCGCGGACGCAAGCCCTCATCGAGCCGCTGGTTGCAGCGCCAACTGAACGATCCCTATGTGCGCGCCGCGCGCGAAGCCGGCTATCGCTCGCGCGCCGCCTTCAAGCTCGCCGAGCTCGACGATCGCTTCGGCCTGCTTCGCCCCGGCGCGCGGGTCGTCGATCTCGGCGCGGCGCCCGGCGGCTGGAGCCAGGTGGCGGTCGAGCGGGTCGGCGCGGCCGCCGGCAAGGGCCTGGTGCTCGCCGCCGA
>JAUVWK010000521.1 GCA_030604165.1 Alphaproteobacteria bacterium
CCGAGAAAAAGGGCGGACGCTACGTGCTCAACGGCACCAAGATGTGGATCACCAACGGTCCCGACGCGGAGGTCTTGGTGGTTTACGCCAAGACCGAGCCGAAGGCCGGCAAGCGCGGCATCACGGCGTTTCTCATCGAACGCGGCATGAAAGGCTTTTCCAGCGCGCAAAAGCTGGACAAGCTCGGCATGCGCGGCTCCAACACCTGCGAGCTGATCTTCGAGGATTGCGAGGTGCCGGCCGAGAACGTCCTCGGCGGCCTCAACAGCGGCGTCGCGGTGCTGATGAGCGGGCTCGACTACGAGCGCGTGGTGCTGGCCGCCGGGCCGCTCGGCATCATGCAGGCCTGCATGGACGCGGTGTTGCCCTACGTGCACGAGCGCAAGCAGTTCGGCAAGCCGATCGGCGAGTTCCAGCTCATGCAGGGCAAGCTCGCCGACATGTACACCACCATGAATGCGGCCCGCGCCTACGTGTATACGGTGGCGCAGGCCTGCGACCGGGGCGAGACCAGCCGCAAGGACGCCGCCGGCGCCATCCTCTATGCCTCGGAAAAGGCGACCTGGATGGCGTTGGAGGCGATCCAGGCGCTGGGCGGCATGGGCTATGTCAACGAATCGCCCACGGGACGGCTGCTACGCGACGCCAAGCTCTACGAGATCGGCGCCGGCACCAGCGAAATCCGCCGCATGCTGATCGGCCGCGAGCTGTTCGAGGAGACGGCTTAGGTCAGGATATTGCCGAGCATGCTATTATTTGTCATTACCTTGTAATAATGGCGCAATCTGTTATTATTGGCATATCATGGGTAAATTGACAAAAATCGGCCAAGGCGGTCGAATCGTAATTCCAGCCGAATGTCGGACAGCCATGGGGGTGCGTGAGGGCGACGAGGTGCTGCTCGAAGTCGAGGACGGCGAGCTCCGGATCATCGGCAGAGCCGCAGCGCGCAAGCAGGCCAAGGCTTTGGTGGCGAAACATGTGCCGCCCGAGGTGAGTTTGGTCGACGAGCTGATCGCCGAGCGGCGCCGCGAGGTGGCAGGCGAGGAGCCTAGTGAATAGCGTCGTCTTCGACGCGTCGGCGATTCTGGCCTATCTGCACGACGAAGCCGGTTCAGACGTCGCGGCACGCTATCTCGATGCCGCGATCGTCTCCGCGGTCAACATCGCCGAGGTCGCGACACGACTGAACGAGCAAGGGCTTTCGGACGGGCAGGTTCGCCAAGTGGTCGCCGCCTTGGACGTTGCCATCGTGCCCTTCGACGGAGACCTGGCCTATCGCTGTGCCCAGCTTAGGGCCTCGACACGACGGCGGGGCCTATCCCTCGGCGATCGGGCCTGTCTCGCTTTGGCACAACGTCAGGGTGCGCCTGTTCTCACCGCCGACCAGGCTTGGCTTGGCCTCGATATCGGCGTAGAGATAAGACTCATACGGGAGCCGAGGAGCGAATCGTAACCCGTTGAAATAAATAATTATCTATTTATTTTGCGAGTGCGAAGTCGGCTTGCGATTAGCCTTCGCAGGTGCAACAATCGAGCCATCGTCACGGCCCACAGAGCAGAGACCCAGAGCGGAGAGGAGCAGGACCATGAGCGCAGATCCGGTCGTCATCGTTGGCGCCGCCCGCACGCCGATGGGCGGGTTTCAGGGCGCGCTCAAGGACGCGCGCGCCACCCAGCTTGGATCGGCGGCGATCCGCGCCGCGCTCGAGGGCGCCGGCGTCGGCGGTGCGGACATCGACGAAGTGATCATGGGCAACGTGCTGCCCGCCGGCCAGGGCCAGGCACCGGCGCGCCAGGCCTCGCGCGGCGCCGGCATCCCCGACGCAGTGGGCTGCACCACCATCAACAAGATGTGCGGCTCGGGCATGAAGGCGGCGATGCTGGCCAATGACCTCATCCTGGCGGGCACCAACGCCGTCATGGTGGCGGGCGGCATGGAGAGCATGACCAACGCGCCCTATTTGCTGGACCGCGCCCGCGCCGGCTACCGCATGGGCCACGGCCAGGTCTACGACCACATGTTCCTGGACGGCCTCGAGGATGCCTATGACAAGGGCCGCATGATGGGCGCCTACGCCGAGGAGACGGCGCGGAAATACCAATTCACCCGCGCGCAGCAGGACGACTTCGCCATCACCTCGCTCAAGCGCGCTAAGCGCGCCATCGAGGACGGCAGTTTCGCCGGCGAGGTGGTGCCGGTCACGGTCAAAACCCGCAAGGGCGAGGTGACGGTCGAGCACGACGAACAGCCGCTGAGCGCCAATCTGGACAAGATACCCAAGCTCAGGCCCGCCTTCGCCAAGGACGGCACGGTGACGGCGGCCAATTCCAGCTCGATTTCCGACGGCGCCGCGGCGCTGGTGCTGATGCGCCGCTCCGAGGCCGAGCGCCGCGGCTTGACGCCGCGCGCCGCGATCCTAGGCCACGCGAGCCACGCGCAGGAGCCCGCCTGGTTCACCACCGCGCCGGTGGAGGCGATCCGCAAGCTCATGGCGACGGTCGGCTGGGACAAGGACAAGATCGACCTCTACGAGATCAACGAGGCCTTCGCCGTGGTCACCATGGCGGCCATGCGCGAACACGACCTGCCGCACGACAAGGTCAATGTGCATGGCGGCGCCTGCGCCCTGGGCCACCCCATCGGCG
>JAUVWK010000488.1 GCA_030604165.1 Alphaproteobacteria bacterium
CAGCACCGCTCCGTTGTTCGCCGCGCTCGGCCCGGCAAATCCTAGCCGAGAGACGGTTGCCATGGCAACGAAGCCGGCGCCCGCCCTCTGGACAGCGCAACCGAGCATGTTAGGGTGGCGCCCGCACTTGCACGCAAATCGCGACCGGTCGGCTTTGACTGCGACCGCGAAGACTGCGACCGCGGATTTGAGGACGGGCCCCTGGCATGGAAAACAAGCTCAAGAAAAAGCTGCTGAAAGGCGAGCCGGCTATTGCCTGCTGGCTCTCGATGGGCAGCCCGATCGCGGCCGAAGTGGTCGCGAACGCGGGCTATGACGCCATGGTGATCGACCACGAACACGGCCCCGGCGATCTGCTCAACGCCATATCCCTGATCCAGGCCAGCGCCGAGGTCGGTTTGACCTGCATGATGCGTGTGCCGTGGAACGATATGGTCTACATCAAGCGCGCGCTGGATATCGGTGTCGAGGGCATCATCGTGCCCTATGTGCAGAACGCGGCCGAGGCGCAAGCGGCCGTCGACGCGTGCCACTATCCGTCGGCCGGGCTGCGCGGCGTGGCGCCGCACGCGGCGCGCTGTTCGCGTTGGGGCGTGAAGCTGGACGACTATCTCAAGAGCTGGCCCGAGAGTCTGTTGCTGGCGTGTCAGATCGAAACCGCCGAAGCGATGCAGAACATCGACGAGATCGCCGCCGTGGACGGCGTCGATATGCTGTTTCTCGGGCCGAGCGACATCTCCGCCAGCATCGGCCATCTGGGCCACACCGACCACCCCGAGGCGGTCGCCTTGATGGCCGAGGCCGAGCGCCGGATGCGCAAGACCGGCAAGCTGCTCGCCACCGTCACGCGGCCCGGCAAGACGCTCAATTGGACCTTCGGGCGAGGCTATCACCTGGTCGTCTGCGGCAGCGACTTCCGCCTGCTGCAGAATGCGGCGAACGCCCAGGTCCGGGGGTTTCGCGCCAATCCGCCGGCGTGCGCCGGGCGGGTCAAGGCGCCGCCCCGGCGAGCCAAGGCTCGGCGGACCAAGACACGGCGGGCCAAGCGTTGAGGATCAGGCCGAGGAGCGGCGCGGGTTAAGCATTGGTTAAGGGCTTCGTCCTAGCGTTTGGTGCGCGCGCGGTGCTCAGCGCGTCCTAAGCGGCCTTGAGAAGAGCGGCCATGGGCGACGACGATCTGGACATGATCAAGGTTTGCGAGCCCCGTCTTCCTGAAATGGAAGCGTTGGCGCCTTATCTGCGCACGATCGACCAATCCCGCTATTATTCCAATTTCGGCCCCCTGTTGCGCCGCTTCGAGGGGCGCTTGGCGACGCATTTCGGCGTCCCCGACGACTGCGTGGTCTGCGTGACCAACGGCACCACGGCGCTGACCCTGGCGCTACGGGCGCTCGACGCGCCGGCCGGAACGCTTTGCCTGGTTCCTGCCTGGACCTTCGTGGCCACCGCCCACGCCGTGACCGCGGCCGGCCTGGTGCCTTATTTCGTCGATATCGATCCTGAAACCTGGGCCATGGAGCCTGCGATCGCGGCCGAGGCGCTGCGCCGGGCGCCCGGACCGGTTGGCGCGGCGCTCCCGGTTTCGCCGTTCGGCGCGCCGCTCGACTGGAGCGGCTGGGAGTCGTTCGCCAGCGAGACCGGCATCAAGGTGGCGGTAGACGCGGCGGCCGGCTTCGACACCGCGCGGCCCGGCCAAATCCCGCTTGCCGTCAGCCTGCACGCGACGAAGCCGTTCGGCATCGGCGAAGGCGGCGTGCTGCTATCGCGGGATCGCGCGCTGATCGCGCGCGTGCGCCGGCTGAGCAATTTCGGCTTCGAGGGTGGACGCGACGCCCATGTCCCGGCGTGCAACGCCAAACTCAGCGAGTTCGCCGCCGCGGTCGGTTTGGCCGCGTTCGACGCCTGGCCCTATACGCGTGCCGGCTATGCCTCGCTGGCACGCTCCTACGCGGCGGCGTTGTCGGCGGTGCCCGGCGTGACGCCGGCACCGGGCTTCGGCGCCGGATGGGCGCCCTCGAGCTGCGTCGTGGCGCTCCAGCGCGCCGCCGTTCGGGGCGTCGTCGCCCACCTGGCGCGCGAAGGCGTCGAAACCTTGCGTTGGTGGGCCGACGGCTGCCACCGCCACCCGGCCTTCGCGGATTGCCCACGCGCCCCGCTCGAAGTCACCGGCGACCTGGCGCCGCGCACGCTAGGCCTGCCGTTTCACCTCGGCCTCGGGCCGCAACAGCTCAATGCGGTGATCGGCGGGCTGGCCGATTCCCTGGTGGCGACAGCGACCGCCGAGCCGCCGAGTGTCGCGGCGAAGGCACGTGCCAGCCGTTAGACGCTAGGTTCGTAGGCCCCAATCGAATTGCTGTTTGGCGATAAATTTGCGACGATATGCCTTCCGCTCATTTGCAGGGTGAGCAATTTGAAAAGGGAGGTGGAGACATGCGTTTCCTACTCAAGGCAAACTGGGATATAGACGCCGGCAACGCGGCGGCTCGGGAAGGCAGTTTGGGCCGCACGGTCGAGTCTATTCTCGCCGAACAAGAACCCGAAGCCGCCTATTTTATTGCCGATAAGGGGACGAGAACCGCTCTGATCGTGCTCGACTTGGCGGACGCTTCGCAAATACCGGCGGTGGCCGAGCCCTGGTTCCTGGCCTTCAACGCCAGGGTCGAGATAACGCCGGCGATGGTTCCCGACGACCTCGCCAGGGCCGGACCGAGCATCGAACAAGCGGTCGAGCGCTACGGCTAGTACCAAGGAGCGGTAGTAGGGTGTCGGCGAAGCGCCAAAACGGCCCTCTCGGCCGGCCGCGATATTGGACCAAGGCCAAAGCCGCGCTGAGCGCCGCCGACCAGGTTCTGGGCGGCGTCATCGAGCGTCACCC
>JAUVWK010000375.1 GCA_030604165.1 Alphaproteobacteria bacterium
GCCGGGCTTGCGCTTGTCCAGCCAACGCTGGATGTCGGGCTCGGCGAGGGGGAGGCGCGGCGGCGTGCCGTCGACCACGCAGCCGATCTCGGGCCCGTGGCTCTCGCCCCAGGTGGTGAAACGAAAAATTGTGCCGAAGCTGTTGCTTGACAACCGTTTACGGCTCGCCCGGTGCGGTTTCGGGGTTACACGATCGCGATGTCCGGCGCCTCGGGATGTTTCATCCCGACGATATGATAGCCGCAATCCACGTGTTGGATGGCGCCGGTCACGCCGCTGCTCAGGTCGCTCAAAAGATACATCGCCGCGGTGCCGATTTCGTCGGTTGAGACATTGCGCCGGAGCGGCGAGTTCAACTCGTTCCATTTGAGAATATAGCGGAAATCGCCGATGCCCGAGGCAGCCAGCGTTTTCACCGGCCCGGCGGAAATCGCGTTCACGCGGATATTCTGTGTTCCCAGATCGGCCGCCAGATAGCGCACGCTCGCCTCGAGCGCCGCCTTGGCCACGCCCATGACGTTGTAATGCGGCATCCAGCGCTCGGCGCCGGAATAGGTCAGGGTGAGCAGGCTGCCGCCGCTTTCCATCAAGGGCACCGCGCGTTGGCAGAGCGCGGTGAACGAGTAGCACGAAATAAGCAACGTGCTGAGGAAGTTCTCCGAACTGGTATCGAGGTAGCGGCCCTTGAGCTCCTCCTTGTCGGAAAAGGCGATGGCGTGAACCAGGAAGTCGAGCCCGCCCCAACGCTGCTTGATGACGTCGAACACGGCATCGATGCTGGCCTCATCGGTCACATCGCACGGCAGCACGATGTCCGAGCCCACCGATGCGGCGAGCGGGCGCACCCGTTTCTCGAGCGCGTTGCCTTGAAAGGTGAAGGCAACCTCGCCGCTGTGATCTGCCACCGCCTTGGCAATACCCCAGGCCAACGAACGGTCGTTGGCCACCCCCATGACAAGGCCTTTCTTGCCAGCCATGAGCGTGGAGGATTCGGCCATTAAAGTCCTCAATTTAACTTGGAAATCCGCCAGAAACCGGGCACGCGGCATCCTACACGAAAGCGGCCTGGGAGCAAACGGCCTTGGCCCCCGGCGCGCGCGGCAACGCGCCGGCTTGTCGAGGCGCCGGTGCGCCATGACATGGCGGCGTGTTGGATGCGAACTGGTCGGCGTTTCCCACTGGCGTGGAATCGCACCAGCCCGCTCCCCCTCCCGGCCGCCCATGGCAGTGTACGCTTGTGGATGGTCGGGAGGGGGAGCGGGCTGGTGCCGTGCAATCTTGAATTACGCTAATTCGTGATGCGCCAGGATCCATCCGCTTGGCGGCAGGCCGTGCCGTAGGCCTCCTCGGTTTGGCCGCCGATGGTCACCGTCTGCTGGTATTCGCGGCAGGGTTCGCCGGATTCGGCATAGGTGGTCCGGGTCGGTGTCACGGTGCCGGAATGACCGCTGTCAGGATTGCTCCAAGAGCTGGTCTGTCCGCTCGGGCTGTATTCGAAGGCCTCGTTAGCCGAGCGTTCGGCGTACATTTTGTCCGCCTTGTCGAGCGACATGCCGATCTCTCGGCCGACGAAGGCACCCAGCAGGACGCCCGCGGCGATGGCCGCGAGCTGACCCGAACCGCCGCCGATTTGCGCGCCCACCAGCCCGCCGAGCGCGGCGCCGCCGAGCATACCCAGGGTTTCCTTCGTACCGGCATTTTCGCATGCCGCCAAGCCAACGACGACCAGGCCGACGGCCGCGAATTTGGCTATTTTCATGGCCATCACCTCTGAGGGAATGGTTGCGGGTAACGGCGTGTATACGCCGCCACGGGATGCTATACAAAATCAAATATGGACCGACGTTGGTATAACAATGGTTTACAACCGCGCCGTCGGCTCGGCCGGGCCCGGGCGAGGCGCTGGCGATGGAGCGGAACTCGTTGTGAAATCTATTGTTTCGAGACCGGAAATAGCATGGGCATTGGCGCCGATCGCGACCCTATCGAGCTGTTCGGCGAATGGTACGAGGCCGCCCAGGATTGCGGCCTGCGGGAGCCCTCGGCCGTGACACTGGCCACAGCCGGGGCGGATGGCCGGCCGAGCGCGCGCATGGTCCTGCTCAAGGCCGTGGACGCCAAGGGTTTCGTGATCTACAGCAATTTCGAGAGCCGTAAGGGATTGCAAATCAAGGAAAATCCCTATGCGGCGCTGTGTTTTCATTGGATGCCGTTGGGGCGCCAGGTGCGGGTCGAGGGCGCGGTCGAGCAGGTCAGCGACGCGGAGGCGGACGCCTATTTCGCCTCCAGGGACCGCGCCAGCCGGGTCGGGGCCTGGGCGTCACGGCAATCGCGACCCCTCAAGAGCCTCTTCGAACTGGAGCGCGAGGTCGCGAAGTTCGCCCTGAAATTCGGCTTAGGAACGATCCCCCGGCCGCCCTTTTGGACTGGATTTCGCATCGTTCCGGAGCATATCGAATTCTGGATGCACCGCGCGGCGCGGCTGCATGAACGCCTGGTCTTTCACCGTTCGGACGACGGCTGGCAAACCGAGCGCTTGTATCCGTAAAATAGCGGCCACCGCGCCCCATACGGCGCGGCGCGAAGCAGCCCAACGATCGTCGGCGGGGCCAAGTCCCATGAAACAACCGATCACACCCGAACGCGCCAGAAGGCTGTTGCGGCTGGTCACCGGCGCGGCCGTCGCGACCGCGGCGATCCTCGTCGGCGTGAAGCTGGGGGCCTGGCAGGTTACGGGTTCGGTCAGCCTGCTCTCGTCCATGGTCGATTCGGTCATGGATATCCTGGCTTCGCTGATCAATTTTTTCGCCGTGCGCCACGCGCTGCAGCCGGCCGACCGCGAGCATCGCTTCGGCCATGGCAAAGCCGAGCCATTGGCGGCGCTCGGCCAGGCGGCGTTTATCACCGGCTCCGGGGTGTTCATCGTGGTCGAGGCGGTGGGGCGCCTTATCGATCCGCAGCCCATCGAGCGCGGCCTGGTGGGTATCGGGGTGATGGTGTTCGCCATCGTGGTGTCGGTTCTGTTGGTGGCGTTTCAGCGTTATGTCGTGCGGCTCACGGGGTCCACGGCCGTGCGCGCCGATTCGGTGCATTACGCCTCCGACGTGCTGGTCAATGCCGGCGTCATCGGCTCGCTCGTTCTGGTTCTCACGCTGGGCTGGGTCTATGTCGATTCGATCGTGGCAATCGCGATCGCCGGCTTTGTCATTTACAGCGCCGTGCGGATCGCGCGCGACGCGCTCAATCATCTGATGGATCGCGAACTGCCGGAGCGCGATCGCCAGCGCATTCTCGATATCGTGCAAGCCCATCCCAAGGTCACCGACTGCCACGACCTCAGGACCAGAAGCGCCGGACTGAAAGCGTTTATTCAGGTTCACGTCGAGATGGAGGGCACGCTGACCTTGCTCGAGGCGCACGATATCTCGGACGAGGTCGAGGCGAACATCCGGGAGGCGTTCCCCAACGCCGAGGTCATCATTCACGCCGACCCCGAGGGCCTCGAAGAGGAGATGCCGACTTTCGCGCGTCTCTAGAGTATCCGTTATAGGCAAGGCTTGATTTCGGTCCAAGGCCGGTTATCCCTGATGAGCGCGTTTGCGAGGATGATGA
>JAUVWK010000364.1 GCA_030604165.1 Alphaproteobacteria bacterium
ATGTATTTGTCGAGGGCCTCCACATCGTGGATGATCCGCATGGCGCGGCCGCCGAGCACGTAGGACGGTCGCACCATGACCGGATAGCCGATCTCCGCCGCGATCTTGCGGGCCTCCTCCACCGAATGGCAGGTCGCGTTCTCGGGTTGTCTGAGCCCGAGCTCTTGCAGCAGTCGCCGGAAGCGGTCGCGGTCTTCGGCCAAGTCGATGGCGTCGGGGCGGGTGCCGAGAATCGGCACGCCAGCCGCCTCCAGCGCCTTGGCCAGCTTCAACGGCGTCTGGCCGCCAAATTGGATGTTGAGCCCGACCACTTCGCCGCGCGCGCTCTCCGCGCGCACGATGTCCAGCACGGTCTCGATTGTCAGGGGCTCGAAATACAGCCGATCGGAGGTGTCGTAGTCGGTCGAGACCGTTTCGGGGTTGCAATTGACCATGATGGTCTCGAAGCCCGCCTCGCTCAACGCGAAGGCGGCGTGGACACAACAATAATCGAACTCGATACCCTGCCCGATGCGGTTCGGCCCGCCACCGAGGATGATCACCTTGCGCCGGTCGCTTGGCGCGACCTCGTTCTCGGCCGGCCGCTCGTCGTCGCTCTCATAGCAGGAATACATGTACGGCGTGCGGGCCTCGAACTCGGCGGCGCAGGTGTCGATGCGCTTGAACACGGGATGGACCTCGAGCGCGGCGCGCGTTGCTGCGACCTCGCCCGGCTCGAGCCCCGCCAGTTCCGCCAGTCGGGCGTCGCCGAAGCCCATGCGCTTGAGGCCGAGTAGGCCGGCGCGATCGCGCGGCAGGCCGTTTTGCCGGATGCCCGCTTCGGCCGCGACAAGCGTCTCGATCTGACGTAGAAACCACGGATCGTAGCGGCAGGCGGCGTGAATTTCGTCGCCCGAGAGGCCGGCCCGGAAGGCCTCGGCGATGACCAGCAGCCGGTCCGGGCGGGCCTGACCCAGCGCGGCCAGCAGGGCCGCGACCTCGCCGCCCTCGCTGTAGCCCGGGATCTCGACCGTGTTCAGCCCGGTGATATCGGTCTCCATGGAGCGCAAGGCTTTTTGCAGGGATTCGGCGAAGGTGCGTCCCACCGCCATGGCCTCGCCGACCGATTTCATCGAGGTGGTCAGTAAGGGCTCGGTGCCGGGAAATTTTTCGAAGGTGAAGCGCGGGATCTTGGTGACGACATAGTCGATGGTGGGCTCGAACGAAGCCGGCGTGACCCCGGTGATGTCGTTGTCGATTTCGTCCAGCGTGTAGCCCACGGCGAGCTTCGCCGCGACCTTGGCGATCGGAAAGCCGGTGGCCTTGGAGGCGAGGGCGGAGGAGCGCGAGACCCGCGGGTTCATTTCGATGATGACCATGCGACCGGTCTCGGGATCGACGGCGAATTGCACGTTGGAGCCGCCGGTCTCGACCCCGACCTTGCGCAGTACCGCGATGGCGGCGTTGCGCATGCGCTGGTATTCCTTGTCGGTCAGCGTCAGCGCCGGCGCCACGGTGATGGAATCGCCGGTATGCACGCCCATGGGGTCGATGTTCTCGATGGCGCACACGATGATGCAGTTGTCCGCCCGGTCGCGGACCACCTCCATCTCGAATTCCTTCCAGCCGAGCACCGATTCCTCGACCAAGACCTCGTGCGCCGGCGAGGTGTCGAGGCCACGGCGCACGACTTGGTCGAACTCCTCGCGGTTGTAGGCGATGCCGCCGCCGGCGCCGCCGAGCGTGAACGACGGCCGGATGATGGCGGGCAGGCCGACATGGTCGAAGGCGGCCCAGGCGTCGTCGAGGCTACGGGCGATCCGGCTGCGCGGGCTCTCCAGACCGATCTCGGTCATGGCGTCGTGGAATTGCTGGCGGTCCTCGGCGACGGCGATGGCCTGGCGGGAGGCCCCGATGAGCTCCACGCCGTGGCGCTCGAGGGTGCCGTCGTCGGCCAGCGCGAGGGCGGTGTTGAGCGCGGTTTGCCCGCCCATGGTGGGCAACAGGGCGTCGGGCTTCTCGGCGGCGATGATCTCGGCGACGACGGCCGGCGTCACCGGTTCCACGTAGGTCGCGTCCGAAAACTCCGGGTCGGTCATGATCGTGGCCGGGTTGGAGTTCACCAGAATCACGCGATAGCCCTCGGCCTTGAGCGCCTTGCAGGCCTGGGTCCCGGAATAGTCGAATTCGCAAGCCTGGCCGATCACGATCGGCCCGGCGCCGATGATGAGGATCGATTTGATGTCGGTCCGCTTAGGCACGGCCGTCGATCAGCGCGACGAAGCGCTCGAAGAGGTGGCTGGCGTCTTGCGGGCCGGGCGAGGCTTCCGGGTGGTATTGCACCGAAAAGACCGGCTTGCCCTCGACCGTGAGGCCCTCCAGCGTGCCGTCGAAGAGCGAGACGTGGGTTGCCCGCACGCCCGCGGGCAGCGAATCGGCGAGCACCTCGAAGCCGTGGTTCTGGCTGGTGATCTCCACCTTGCCGGTTGCGAGGTCCTTGACCGGATGGTTCGCGCCGCGGTGGCCGAAGAGCATTTTCCTGGTCGTCGCGCCGAGCGCCAGGGCCAGGATCTGGTGGCCGAGGCAGATGCCGAACAGCGGCAGACCCGATTGCACCAGCGCCTGGATCGTTGGAATCGCGTACTGGCCGGTCGCCGCCGGATCGCCCGGGCCATTGGAGAGGAACACGCCGTCGGGCTTGTGGTCGAGGATCTCCGCCGCGCCGGTCGTGGCCGGCACCACCGTGACCCGGCAGTCGGCGGCGGCGAGCGAGCGCAGGATGTTGCGCTTGGCGCCATAGTCCACCGCGACCACATGGCGCCGGGGCGCGGTTTGCACGCCGTAGCCCTGCTCGAAGCGCCAGGCCGTTTGCTCCCATTGGTAGCTCTGGGCGCAGCTCACCTCCTTGGCCAGGTCCATGCCTTCGAGGCTCGGCCACGCGGCGGCTTGCCGGCGCAGCGCCCGCAGGTCGATTTGGCCGTCGCGGGCATGGCACAAGGCGCCGTTTTGCGCGCCGTGTTGGCGCAAATGCCGGGTCAGCCGCCGGGTATCCACACCGGCGATGCCGCTGAGACCCTGCTGGCTCAACCAATCATCGAGGTGCTGCCGGGCGCGGTAGTTGGAGGGATCGGTGATGTCCGCCCGGAGCACCAGGCCGCGGGCCGCCGGCGTGGTGGCCTCGATGTCGTCCTCGTTGGTGCCGACATTGCCGATATGCGGGAAGGTGAAGGCGATGATCTGCCCCGCATAGGACGGATCGGTAAGGATCTCCTGATAGCCGGTGATCGCCGTGTTGAAGCAAACCTCGCCGGCCACCGCGCCCTCGGCGCCGATGCCGTGGCCGCGAAAGACGGTGCCGTCGGCAAGGGCCAAGACGGCCGTTGCCGGACCGAGAGCCGGATCCGATTGTGGCATGGCGGGCCAACCTGTTGGTCCGGGCGGATCGTCGGCTCCAGCGGCCGTCCGCTAGGCTCTCGCGGCGGCGCCGGTTGGTCCGTCAAGCAGGCCGCCCGATTGGCGTAAACTGCGGCGAAACCTACGGTTAACGACCGAGGGCGTCAAGACCGCCAGGGCGCCTAGGGCGTTCCCCACTGGCGTGAAATCGCCTCAGCCCGCGCCCCCTCCCGACCACCCATGGCAGGGTACGCTTGTGGCTGGCCGGGAGGGGGTGCGGGCTGGCGCCGTTCAAGCTTGAATGGCGCCTAGGGCCATGCTCCCAATGGCTTAGTCAAAAG
>JAUVWK010000146.1 GCA_030604165.1 Alphaproteobacteria bacterium
AAGGAGCTTGCGCGCCGCGACCGGGTCAATATTCGTTACTATGCCGTGATTTACGATGTCGTCGACGACGTTAAGGCGGCGCTCGAGGGGATGCTCAAGCCGACGCTGCGCGAGCAATTCCTCGGCAACGCTCAGGTTATGCAAACCTTCGAGATCAGCAAGATCGGGCGGATCGCCGGTTGCCGGGTGACGGAGGGCATGGCGCGGCGCGGCGCGAAAGTGCGGCTTCTGCGCGACAATATCGTAATCCACGACGGCACACTCAAGACTCTCAAGCGCTTCAAGGACGAAGTGAAGGAGGTCAAAGAAGGCTACGAATGCGGCATGGCCTTCGAGAACTATCACGATATTCGTGAAAACGATGTCGTGGAGTTCTACGAAATTGAAGAGATTGCCCGGACCCTCGACGATACGGGCTGAGGCGTTTGGCGCGTCTTTAGGTCTGGCTGGGCCTTGCCGGTACGGGGCTGTGCGCCGCCGCGACTCTTTCCCGGGGTGCCGGCCGCATAAGGGTCATTATCACCGCTCCTTGGCATAAGAGGCGAGGCGATGGCAAGACGAGCCGCCGCGCGTGCACACGGACCGAGCCAGCGCCAGCTTCGGGTCGGCGAACTCGTGCGCGAGGCGCTGTCCGAGGCGCTGGTCCGGGGAAATGTTCACGATCCCGTGTTGGTAGAGGCGAACATTACGATCACCGAGGTCAAGGTTTCCGCCGATCTCCGCAATGCCACGGCGTTCGTGGTGCCGCTCCACGGCCGGCGGGAGGAGGCTTTGTTGGTTGCGCTCGCCCGTGCCGCGCCGCACCTTCGGGCCGAAGTGAACCGTCGTGTGCGTCTCAAATATTCTCCAGCCTTGCATTTCGAGCTCGATCATTCGTTCGACGAGGCGGAGCGGATCGACGCGTTGCTGCGCGCTGCCGCGCGGAATGACGAGGCTGCCGGTGAGTGACACGCCGACGCGGCCGCTGAATGGCTGGCTGGTGGTCGACAAACCCATAAATCTGACTTCGGCTCGCGTCGTTGCGCGGCTCAAGCGCTTGTGCCCAGGATCCAAGGTCGGGCATTGCGGGACGCTCGACCCCTTGGCCACGGGGGTCTTGCCAGTGGCGTTCGGCGAGGCCACCAAGACCGTTTCCTACGCGATGGCGGGGCTCAAGCGCTATCGCTTTCAGGTGCGTTGGGGCGAGGCGCGCGACACCGACGACGCCGAGGGGCGTGTGATCGAGACCAACGCGCGACGGCCCGATGCGGCGGCGATCGAGGCGGCCTTGGCCGCATTTCAGGGCCTTATTCAGCAGGTTCCCCCCGATTACTCGGCGATCAAGGTGCGCGGTCGCCGGGCGTACGAATTGGCGCGGCAGTCGCGCCCGGTGACGCTGGCGCCGCGCGAGGTGCGCGTCGACCGTTTTGCGCTGATGGCGGCCGAGTCGGACACGGCCGATTTTGAGGTGACCTGCGGCAAGGGCACCTATGTGCGCGCCCTCGCGCGCGATCTGGCGCGCGCGTTGGAAACCGTTGGTCACGTTGCCGCGCTGCGCCGCACCGCGGTCGGTCCGTTCGATGAAAAGGACGCAATTTCGCTGGATAATCAAGGGGTGCTCGTGCATAGTGCGGCGCTCGCCGAGCGTTTGCTACCGGTCGAGGCCGCGCTGGCCGACATCCCGGCTCTGGCCTTGACCATCGCTGAAGCGGAGCGCCTGCACCACGGCCAGGCGATTGCGACCGCTTCATCCGGCGACGGTATCGTGTGTGCCAGGACCGGCAAGCGCTTGGTGGCGCTGGCAGAGGTGAATCGAGGGTTGGTTCGCCCGGTCAGAGTCTTCAATTTGTAATATCGGAGCAGAGATGTCGATTACCGCAGAGCGGAAGTCCGAACTGATCCATGAGTTCGGGCACAAAGAGAGTGATACCGGTTCTCCGGAGGTGCAGGTCGCAATCCTGACTGAACGGATCAACAATTTGACCGGGCATTTTCGGACGCACAAGAAAGACCTTCACTCCCGACGGGGCCTGCTGATGATGGTCAGCCGACGGCGACGCTTGCTCGATTATCTGAAGGGCATAGACGTCGAGCGTTACGCGCAAACGATTCAGCGCCTTGGGCTCCGTAAATAACCGAGATACGGGGACGGAATTGTCGTCCCTATTTGTTCCGCTTACGGCCTGATCGCTTCCGCTTGCCGGAGGCGCCGTCACCGACAGCCGGCCACCCGGATACAGTTGGTCGTCCGGATTAGGTCTAAAGGCTCAGACGCACGCTGACGGCCGAGATTTATCGGTTGCGGCGGGCGAAGCGACGAGGCGGGCGTCGGGCCCGCGATCGAGGCGGGCAGGCCGCCCCGATATTTGTCTGCCCGGACCCGCCGCATCGGGCGGCGGGTCGGTATGTGGAAGGATGCAAGGATGTTTGAGGTCAGTCGAAAAGAGATCGAATGGGGGGGACGCAAGCTCGTCCTCGAATCCGGCAAGATCGCCCGTCAAGCCGATGGCGCGGTGCTGGTCACCTATGGCGAGACTGCGGTGCTGTGCACCGCGGTGGCGCAAAAGAGCGCACGGGTCGGTATCGACTTCTTTCCGCTCACCGTCAACTACGAAGAGAAGGCGTTTGCGGCCGGCAAGATCCCCGGCGGCTTCTTCAAGCGCGAGGGGCGGCCCGGCGAAAAGGAAACGCTGGTCTCGCGTCTGATCGATCGGCCGATTCGCCCGTTGTTCGCGAGCGGTTTCAAAAACGAGACGCAGGTTATTTGCACGGTTCTTTCGCACGACATCCAGAACGATCCCGACGTGGTCGCGATGATCGGCGCTTCGGCGGCCTTGACCATCTCGGGCATACCGTTCCTGGGGCCGATCGGCGGCTGCCGGGTCGGCTATATCGACGGCGAATACGTCTTGAACCCAACGGCGGAGCAGCGCATCGATTCGGTGCTCGATCTCGTGATGGCCGGCACCGCCGAGGGTGTGCTGATGGTGGAATCGGAGGCCAGCGAGCTATCCGAAGAGATCATGCTCGGGGCCGTCAATTTCGGCCATGAACAGATCGATGCGGTGCTCGACGCGATTATCGGGCTGGCCGAAGGCTGCGCCAAGGAGCCGTGGGAGGTGCCCTCGCCGGCGGCAGACGCCGAAGAGGTCGCGGCTCGAGTCGCAGAGCTGGCGGAGCCTGGATTGCGCGAGGCCTATGCGCTACGCGGCAAAACCGAGCGGCATGATCGCCTTGGCGAAGCAAAGGCCGAGGTGGTGGCCGCGCTTGGCGACGAAGAGGGTGGCCTGCCAGATACGGCGAAGGGCGCGCTCAAGGCCTTGGAGAAGAACATCGTGCGCGGCCAGGTCCTCGAGACCGGCGCGCGCATCGACGGGCGCGGCACCAGCGACGTCCGGCCGATCGTCTGCGAGGTCGGCGTCTTGCCGCGCAGCCACGGCTCGGCTCTCTTCACCCGCGGCGAGACCCAGGCGCTCGTGGTCGCGACCCTTGGCACGGGCCAAGACGAGCAAATCATGGACGTGCTCGAGGGGGAATATCGCGAGCGCTTCATGCTGCACTACAACTTCCCGCCTTATTCGGTGGGCGAGGCGCGCTTCTTGCGGGGGCCGGGCCGGCGCGAAATCGGCCACGGCAAACTGGCCTGGCGCGCGCTCCATTCCCTGCTGCCGTCGAAGGAAGAATTTCCCTACACGATTCGCGTGGTCTCCGAAATTACCGAATCCAACGGCTCGTCTTCCATGGCTTCGGTGTGCGGCAGCTCCATGGCGTTGATGGATGCCGGCGTGCCCTTGCCGCGGGCCGTTGCGGGGATCGCCATGGGATTGATCAAGGAGGGTGACAAGTTTGCCGTCCTGAGCGACATCCTGGGCGACGAAGACCATCTCGGAGACATGGATTTCAAGGTGGCCGGCTCCGAGCAGGGCATCACGTCGCTGCAGATGGACATCAAGATCACCAGTATTACCAAAGAAATCATGCAGATCGCCCTCGCGCAGGCGAAGGAAGGTCGGCTGCACATTTTGGCCGAGATGCAGAAGGGCATCGGTAACGCCCGCGATAGCGTCAGCGACAAGGCGCCGCGAATCACCACCATCACCATACCGAAGGACCGCATTCGCGAGGTCATCGGGCCGGGCGGTAAGATCATCCGCGAAATCTGCGAGGTCAGCGGCGCCAAGATCGATATCGAGGACGACGGCACGATCAAGGTGGCGGCGGTCGAGGCCGCGGCCTCCGAGAAGGCCATCGATATGATCCGCGATATCGTAGCCGAGCCCGAGGTCGGCGTTATCTATACGGGCAAGGTGGTCAAGGTCGTCGATTTCGGCGCCTTCGTGAATTTCATCGGCAAGCGCGACGGCCTGGTCCATATCAGCGAACTGGCGCCGAACAGGGTCAACCGAGTGACCGACGTCATCAACGAGGGCGATTCGGTCAAGGTCAAGGTTCTCGGGATCGACGACCGAGGCAAGGTCAAGCTGAGCATGAAGACGGTCGATCAGCAGACGGGCGAGGATCTGACGGAGCAGCTTAAGGCGGGCTAGGGCGGGTCAAGATCAAGCCCACCGGCCTGCTCGCAGGGTACCTTGGGGCGGGCCGGTGCCGTTTTGGGCCTGTTCGTGGCGCCCGGGCGCCGGCGCGGGCCGATTTTGTCAATCTTGTAATATGAACGTTTGGGCATAAATCATGGGAGGAGCCAGCCGGTGAGGCGCCGGAGCAGGCCTGAAGTAGGGCCTCTGCGGTCCGTCTTTGCGGTTGGCATCTCTGCAACGGTTGGCTTCTCCGCGGCGCGGGTACGGAAATTGGGGGCTTAGTGAGGCCGGTAAATTCGCTGGTCATTTCGGGCAAAGAAGTCATGCCCCTCGTCGAGGGGGGCAAAGGCATCGGCGTGACCAATGGCCATAGCTCCGGAGCCTGGGCCGCGGCCAACGGCGTCGGCACGTTCTCCGGCGTCAACGCCGATTCCTTCGACCAGGACGGGCAGCCTATTCCGCAGGTCTATTTGGGCCGTACGCGGCGCGAGCGCCATGAAGAACTGGTGCAAATGGCGATCCGGGGCGGCATCACCCAAGCGCAGATCGCGCATGACATCGCCGGCGGCGGCGGCCGTCTCCACATGAACGTGTTGTGGGAGATGGCTGCCAGCGAGCGGGTGTTGAACGGCATCCTGGAAGGTACGCGGGGGCTGATCCACGGCGTCACATGCGGTGCCGGCATGCCCTACCGCATATCGGAAATAGCCGCGCGTTACCGGATTTACTACTACCCCATCGTGTCATCGGCGCGCGCGTTCCGGGCGCTTTGGAAGCGCGCCTATCACCGCTTTTCCGACTGGCTCGGCGGCGTCGTGTACGAGGATCCCTGGCGGGCGGGGGGGCATAACGGTCTGTCTAATATCGAGGATCCCGATAAACCGGAACCGCCCCATCCGCGGGTCGTCGCGCTGCGCCGCATCATGCAAGAGTTCGGGCTCGGCGAGGTGCCGATCGTCATGGCCGGCGGCGTCTGGTATCTGCGCGATTGGCAGGATTGGATGGACGACCCCGAGGTTGGGCCGGTCGCCTTCCAATTCGGAACCAGACCATTGGTCACCGAGGAAAGCCCGATCTCGGAGGCTTGGAAGAAGCGGCTTTTGACGCTCGGCAAGGACGACGTGAAGCTGAACCGCTTTAGCCCGACGGGCTTTTACTCTTCCGCCGTGCGCAACGACTTCATCCGCGAGTTAGAGGAGCGCGACCAACGGCAGGTCGCGTTCGCGACACAGTCGATCGGCGATCATGACACGGCCTTCGTCGCCGGGCCGCGCGGGCGCGTGCTGTTCCTGACGAAAGGCGACGCCGCCCGCGCCCAAGAATGGGTCGACCAGGGCTTCACGATGCCCATGAAGACGCCCGATTCGACCATCATTTTCGTTACCGCGGAGAAAGCCCGCGAGATTCGCGCCGATCAGGCCAACTGCATGGGGTGCCTGAGCGCCTGCCGCTTCAGCAACTGGGCCACCAACCCGAAAAGCACCACCGGCAAGAAGGCCGACCCCCGCAGCTACTGTATTCAGAAGACCCTGCAAGAGATCATTCACGGCGATTATGTGGACAACCAGTTGATGTTCTCGGGGCACGCCGCCCACCGCTTTGCGGAGGATCCGTTCTACAGCAACGGGTTTATCCCGAAGGTCAGGCAGCTGCTCGACCGGTTGATGACGGGCGACTAATACCTTGGGGCGGGGCCACCAACCCGCCTGTGACGCGCCCCGGCGGCAAACTCGCCTAATTTTCTAATTCCGCACTTGGCAAAGGGGTAATTTGCCCTAAATCTAAGGCACATGGCGGCGCGCGAGAAAATTTCTGAGAGGCAAATGGAGGCGCGGCAGCGGCTGCGGGACGCCGGGCTGCGCCCGACGCGCCAGCGCCTCGCCTTGGCCGAATTGCTTTGCTCGATGGGCGGTCGACACCTGACGGCCGAGCAACTGCATGGCGACGCTCAGGCCCATGGCATCAGCGTGTCGCTTGCCACCGTCTACAACACGCTCCATCAGTTTACGCGCGCTGGCCTTTTGCGCGAGCTGGTGGTGGACGCCGGCCGTTCCTATTTCGATACCAACACCAGCCCGCACCATCACTTTTTCATCGAGGCGACCAACACCCTGCAAGACGTGCCGGAAGATTGTGTCACTGTCAGCACCTTGCCGCCGCCGCCCGAGGGCATGACCGTCTCCAGCATAGACATCATCATTCGGGTCAAAGAAAAGGTCGAATAGCGCTTGGCGCCAGGGGTGGGCCGGGTATGGGCCAGGGAAGGGAACGTCCTGGGCGTTGCGTCTTGACATAACTTAGAATTATTCTAAATTAGCTGTTGCCGTCATGTTTCGCGGCTTGCAAGACCGTTAGGACAAACTCAGTGGCAGGCGGAGTCGCTTCAGCCGCGCTCATGTCTTGTGCAATCGTCATGTCAACTCAGCAGGAAGGGAGAGGACATCATGCCCTCATTGGATGGGACCACGACCGA
>JAUVWK010000070.1 GCA_030604165.1 Alphaproteobacteria bacterium
CGCCCATCGGCGAATGCGCCCCTTGGTATCGAAATCCGTTGCGGTGCGAACCTAGCCAGCGCTCCGGCCCCGGTCAACGGCGGAATGCCGCGCGCTTCGGCTGAACGCCGGCGCCGGTCAGGAATACGGGCAGTTGGCGCGGCCGCAGTCGCCGGGGCCGGTGTCCGGCACGAAATCGCCACACACCGTACACGGGACCATGTCTTGGGTTTTCGGTTTGGACTTGCCCGATTTGGCCCGCTTGGCCAATTGCTCTTTTTGACGTGCCTCCCGAACCTGGTTCAGGCGACTGAAATATTTAAAGCCGTACCAGACAACCGCGATAATCAGAACAAGGACAATGAGCTTCCAGAGGCTGAACATCGTGCGGTCAGGACTGATCCTCGATATTGGAATTATCGTCGTTATCCAACGATTCCTTGGCCTTGGCTTCACGCGCCTTGCTCATCCGTCCCACCGCCTTAAAGCCAAACCAGATGATGGCGATGATCGCGACCAGCACCAAGAGCTTCATCGGGCTAAACATCGTTTCCTCCTTTACGGCGCGGCCGCCAACCGGATCCTGCGCGAACAGGCGCCGCCTCCCCCGCCGGGCTTCGGCCAAAGCCGCATTAGTCCTGTCATACTTAGAGGTTGCGGGTAGGCCGGGTCAAGCCTCACCAATGGGTTAGAGCGGCTGCCAATCGAACGGCCGGTGCGATTTTGCGCCAGTGGAACACGCTCTAAAGACCGTAGCGGCCCCACCAGGCCCGCGCCTCCAAGGCTCCGAGCAAGCCGTCCGCCCAGCCCCCGGCCGCCGCCTCGGCGTCGCCGAAGAGGCCGCCCGAGAGGCCGAAACGCCGCCGCAGCCAGCCGCGTGGCCGGCCAACGGTGCGCAACACCACCTGCCTGCCGTAGCGCTCGCGCAACACCGAGCGCAGCTCGCCAATGGCGTCGGCGAGCCCGAGCTCGACCGCGCGCGAGCCGACCCAGAACTCGCCACTGAACAATTCCTCTTCGGGTCGCGCCAGCCGATGCCCCCGGCGCAGGCGCACCACCGCCTTGAAATTGTCGTGAATCCCGCGCTGCACGGTTTTCAGCCGAGCAACGTCGTCCTCGCGCTGCGGACGGAAGGGGTCGAGCAAGGATTTCTTGTCACCCTCCGTATAGAGCCGCCGTTCGATCCCGAGCTTCTCGATGGCATCGACAAAGCCGAAACCCGAATAGATCACGCCGATGCTGCCGACGATGGAGTTCTCATCGACGAAAATCTCGTCCGCCGCGCAGGCTAGCCAATAGCCGCCCGAGGCCGCGACGTCCTCGACGAAGGCCATCACCGGGATATCCTTTTCGCTCGCCAAGGCGCGGATGCGGGTGTGAATCAGGGCCGATTGCGCGGGCGAGCCGCCCGGCGAGTTGATGCTGAGCGCCACTGCCTGCAGGCCGGGCAGGTTGAAGGCGCGTTCCAGCAGCGTTGCCATGCCGGACAGGTTGAGCCCGCCGCGCAATGGCGTGGCCGGGCCGATCACGCCGCCGAGCCGCACCACGCCGACCACCGGCGGCGGCCGTCGAAAGGTGAGTCGCGCGACCAGCCTGCCAAATATCATGTCCGCCATCTTAGCCTTAGAGCCTCAGAGCCTGAGTGCCGCGCCGCCGCGCAACACCGCCTCGGCCGCTTCCGTGTAGCGCCCGTCCGCCTCGTGCAAGACGATACCCGCGGCGAGGCGCAACGGCGCCTTGGAGCCCGTGCGGGCGCGTAGAATGACGCGCTTGGCCGGACGCCCGGGCTCGACGCGAAACGGCTCGTGGGACCACAGCGGAAAAATCACCACCTCGCCCGCCCTGGCCGTCAGCAGCGCCAACAGATCGGCCAGCCGATCGGCCCGGTGAATCAAGGTGACGGTGCCGCCGTCGCGGACCATGGCCAATGCATATTTGACCCAGGCCGCGACCCCCGCCTCGCCCTCGATATGGGCGGCGGCCTTGGCGAGATCGGGCGGCGGCCTGCCGCGGCCGCTCTCGAAAAACGGCGGGTTGGCCATGACGTGGTCGAAGCTGCGCGGCTCGAGTCGGGGCGGCGGCCGCGCGATGTCGCCGACCAGCATATCGATGCGCTCCGCGAGCCCGCTGGCGGCGGCGTTCTGGGCGCCGAGCCGAACCAGATCGCGCTGCTTCTCGATCCCGACCACGCGCACCTCGGGCAGGCGCGTGGCCAGGCACAGCGCGGCCGCGCCGACGCCCGCGCCGACGTCAAGCACCTGGTCGCGGCCCGAGGCCGGCACCGCGGCCGCCAACAACACCGGATCGATCGCGGCGCGGTAGCCAACCGCCGGTTGGCGCAAGGTGACGCGGCCATCCAATAGCGCGTCTTCGGTAACCGCTTCAGCACGCGGCATCGAACTCACCCGCCTCCTCCAGCACGCGCCGCGCCCGCGCCGCCTCGTCGCGACGAACCATCAGACGGCGCGGGATCGCCGAAGCGCTGCCTTCGAGCACGCTCATATGCTGATCCAGCACGACCGCCTCGATGCCGCTGTCGGCGAGCAGCGCGATCAGCCAAGAAAGGCGAACCGGATCGTTGAGACGCAGCAACTCTTCCATAAGCGGGTGAAACTCCGACCAATTGTCAGGTATCGAGGCGAACCAACGGGTGATAAGCTGCCCGTCCAATTCACCAATGTCATGCTTGCCGCTGCAGCCGGCGGCGTCAAGATAGGGGAGCACGAGTGGGCACCGTCGTGCGATTGAATAAGGGGAAGGATTCGGCGAAAGCGCCGCCGTCGCCCTCGATCGATGCCTTGCATGCCTTGGTCACCGACGACCTGCGCGAGGTCAACAGCGTCATTCTCGAGCGCATGAAAAGCCCGGTGGCGCTCATCCAACAGTTGGCCGGACACATCATCGCCTCGGGCGGCAAACGGTTGCGGCCGATGCTGACCTTGGGCGCGGCCAAGATGTGCGGTTACACGGGCCGGCGCCACGTCAGCCTCGCCGCCTGCATCGAGTTCATCCACACGGCGACGCTGTTGCACGACGACGTGGTCGACGACAGCGACATGCGCCGCGGCAACGCCACCGCGAACTCGCTCTGGGACAACGAGCCGAGCGTGCTGGTGGGCGATTTTCTGTTCAGCCGGGCGTTCCAGCTTTCGGTCGCCGACGGCTCGCTGAAAGTGCTGGACATACTCGCCACCACCTCCGCCGTGCTCGCCGAGGGCGAGGTGATGCAGCTGCTCACCTCCAAGGATACCACCACCAGCGAGGCGGCCTACCTTGAGGTGATCACCGCCAAGACGGCGACGCTGTTCGCCGCCGCCTGCCGCCTCGGCGCCATCGTGGCCGAACGGCCGGCGGTGGAAGAGGAGGCGCTCGAGAACTTCGGGCTCAATCTCGGCATCGCCTATCAATTGGTCGACGACGCGCTCGACTACGCGGCCGTCGAAGCGACCCTCGGCAAAAGCGTCGGCGACGACTTCCGCGAAGGCAAGATCACGCTGCCGGTGGTGCTCTCGTTCCGCCGCGGCGACGCGGACGCGCGCGCCTTTCTGCGCCGCACCATGGAAGAGGGCGAGCAGACGCCGGAGGATTTCGCGCAGATGCTGGCCTTGATGGAACGCCACGACGCGCTCGCCGATACCTTGAAACGGGCCCGCCACTACGGCGCGGTGGCGCGCGACGCGCTCGGCATTTTCCCGGACGGGCCGGCCAAGAGCGGGCTGGTCGAGGTGGTCGATTTCTGCATCGAGCGCAGCCATTAGGGCAATGAATTGGCCGGCTTGCCGCGCCCACGCGATGGAGATATAACGGCACGCCTGCGGATTTGGTCGGGCGGAGTGTAGCTCAGCCTGGTAGAGCACCGTCTTCGGGAGGCGGGGGTCGGTGGTTCGAATCCACTCACTCCGACCATTATTTTCAAGCGCTTACGGCAAAACTCTGAACATTCTCATTAGACCTTTGTGCGCCAAATGGTGCACGAATGGCGACATCCCGCCGGCCGCCGGCCTGTTCTGCGCGGCATAGACTGTTACAATGCCCGCGGTGAATGGTTCCCCTTTGTCGCGTGGCGCAGGATGCTCGCGCGCCGACTAACTTATGTTGTCGGGAGAGCAGCATGTTCAAAACGGCTGATGGCGAAAGCATTTTTGTTATCGACGCGCATATCCATCTGTGGGATGCGCGACCCGAGAATCAGCGCAATATTCACGGTGCCCAGTTCATCAATTGCTTTCACGACTACCAGAAAGCCCTGAGCCCCGAAGAATATATTTGGCCGGCCGACAAATTTCAGAACTACGGCCCCGAAACCCTCTACGAAGACCTCTTCGTGCAGGGCTATGCCGACATGGCGATCTGCCAGCCGACCTATCTGACCGATTTCTACAAGGACGGCTTCAACACCACCGAACAGAACGCGCAGCTGAAAGAGATGTATCCGGATCGCATCGTCTTGAACGGCGCCTTCGATCCGCGCGACGGCGAAGCCGGGCTGGAGTATCTCGAGGCGCTTGTCGACACCCACGGCATCATCGGTGTCAAGCTTTACACGGCGGAATGGCGTGGCGATTCAAAAGGATACAAGCTCTCAGACCCGTGGGCGCAGCGTTATTTGGAGAAGGCCCAGGCGCTCGGCATCAAAAACATCCACGTCCACAAGGGCCCGACCATCCTGCCGTTGAACCGCGACGCCTTCGACGTGGCCGATATCGATGACGCCGCGACGAGCTTCCCGGCGCTGAACTTCATCGTCGACCATGTGGGCCTGCCGCGCCTCGACGACTTCTGTTGGATCGCCGTGCAGGAGCCCAACGTCTATGGCGGCCTCGCCGTGGCCTCGGCGTTCGTCAGCGCGCGGCCCCGCTATTTTGCCGAGATCATGGCGGAGTTGCTGTTTTGGGTCGGCGAAGACCGCTTGCTGTTCGGCAGCGACTACGGCATTTGGCAACCGAAATGGATCATCGAAAAGTTCATGGCGTTCGAGTTGCCCGAGGATCTCCGCGCGGAAACGGGCGTCGACCTCACGCCCGCGGTCAAGAAAAAGATTCTCGGCGAAAACGCGGCCAAGCTCTATGGCATCGACATCGAGGCCCAGAGCGCCAAGCTGCAAGCCAACTGACCGACCATGAAGCCTCCGGTCGACAACAGCGCCGAAAAACTGCAAGAGGTGTGGGCGCGGCTTGCCGTGGTGTGCGATCCCGAACTGGATGAGCCGGTCACGGACATGGGCTTCATCGAGGCGGTTCACCTGGACCCGGACGACAGCGTCCGGGTGCATTTCCGCCTGCCGACCTTTTGGTGCGCGCCCAACTTCGCCTTCCTGATGGCCAACGACATGCGCGAGGCGGTCGCGCGCCTGCCCTGGGTCGCGGGCGTGAGCGTGACTTTGGCGGATCATTGCTACGCCGAGCAGATCAATCGGGGCGTCGGGCAAGGCCACTCGTTCAGCCAGACATTTCCCGACGAAAGCAGCGCGGATTTGCATGACTTGCGGGCGCGCTTTCGCCAGAAGGCGTTTCAACGGCGCCAGGAGCTGCTCCTGCGCCACCTACGAGATTCGGGATACACGCCGCAAGCGCTGCTGCGGCTGAGCTTGGCCGAACTGGGCGAGATCGCGCTGGATGAGCCCGGGAATCGCCATCTGCGCGCGCGATATCTCGAGATTCGAAAGGAGTTTGCCCCCGACGGCGGGCCCGACGCGCCGGCCTTCGTCACCCTCCAGGGCCAGCCGATCGAGGCGCCGGACTTCGCCGACTATATGACCGCTCTACGCCGCGTCCGCGTCAACGCGGAGTTCAACGCGAACTTGTGCCGCGGTCTGTTGCGCGTCCGCTATGAGGCGGAGCCACCCACGCAGGGGGCCGACGCAACCGACCCGCCACGCCTGTCACCCGATCTATCGGCCGCTCACTCCGACCATTATTCTTCAAAGACTTAGGCGGTGATCGGCTACTATCGAAGGTCTCGATATGGCAAGAATAGGCCAAGAAAATTTAGCCGCCGCTCAGGATACTCCATGGCGATGACATTGATCGGCTGATATTCTGAGCCCTCAGCATTCCTTTCCTAATACCTACAAAGCGAGGTCACGCCGCCATGCCCAGTCTCGATATCGTCTCCCGAACCAACTTGGCGGAAGTCGACAATGCTGTTCAGGGAGCGATGCGTGAGATCGGGACGCGCTACGATTTTAAAGGCAGCGCCTGCTCAATAGAGCGTAATGACGTGACCTTGACCGTGCGGGCAGATGACGATTTCAAGCTGAAACAAATGCAGGAGCTGATCAAAGGCCATATGGGTAAGCGCAAGGTAAATATAGCGGCCTTCGATTTCGCCAAACCCGAGACCGCTTCGGGCAATACGCTGCGACAATCGATAATCATCAAGCAGGGTATTGAACGCGAAATAGCGCAACAGATCGTCAAGGCCTTGAAAAGCGCCAAGTTGAAGGTACAGACCGCTATTCAAGGGGATGAGTTGCGTGTCTCGGGAAAGAAGCGTGACGATCTGCAAAGCGTCATCGCCCTGGTTAAGGAACTCAAGATCAAGCAACCGTTGCAGTTCGTGAATTTTCGCGATTGATCCCTAAAACATAGCGATCAAACTGAGCCTCCGGCCTCTTGCTCCTGCGGCGAGAAATTTTCCAGACACTCGTATCCCAAGCCCCCTACAATTTGCACTACCGCGAGCGAGGTGGCGTCGTTCAAACTGAACCCGCGCGCGTGAATCTGGGCTAGCGTCCGTCGTTCGCTGAAAGCCCGCATCGCGAGGCCATGCCATGAAAACCATCATCGAGCCGTTTCGCATCAAAGCCGTCGAGCCGATCAAAATGACCAGCCGCGAACAGCGCGCGCAATATATCGAGGCGGCGCATTACAACCTGTTCGCGCTGGCGTCCGAGAACGTCTTGATCGATCTGCTCACCGATTCGGGCACCTCGAGCATGAGCGCGGCGCAATGGGCCGCGATCATGCGCGGCGACGAATCCTACGCGGGCAGTCCGTCTTTCGCCCGCTTCGAGGCGGCGGTGCGACACCTCATGCCGTTCAAATACGTCATCCCGACCCATCAGGGACGCGCCGCCGAACGCATCCTGTTTTCGGTGGCGGCGACGGCGGGTCAGTTCGTGCCCAACAACACGCACTTCGATACCACGCGCGCCAATATCGAGGCGCTGGGCGCGCGGCCGGTCGATCTGGTGATCGAAGAAGCGCAGCATCCCGAGCGGGAGCACCCCTTCAAGGGCAACATGGACGTCGCCCGCCTCGCGCAGTTCATCGAAGACAAGGGGCCGCAAAACATCCCGCTTTGCATGCTCACCGTGACCAACAATTCCGGCGGCGGCCAACCGGTTTCCCTGGAAAACATGCGCCAGACAAAAGCGCTGTGCGCGCGCCATGGCATCCCGCTGTTCATCGATGCCTGCCGCTTCGCCGAGAACGCCTATTTCATCAAGCTGCGCGAACCCGGCTATCGGGACAAACCGGTCGTCGACATCGTGCGCGAGATGTTCGCCCAGGCGGACGGCTGCACCATGAGCGCCAAGAAAGACGGTCTGGCCAACATGGGCGGCTGGCTGGCCTTGAACGATGACGCCTGGGAGGAGCAGTGTCGCAACTTGCTCATCCTCACCGAGGGGTTCCCGACCTACGGTGGCTTGGCCGGCCGGGACCTCGAGGCGATCGCGGTGGGCCTCGAGGAAGTTGTCGACGAGGAGTATTTGGCCTATCGCTTCGCCTCGACCCAGTATGTCGGCAGGCATTTGATCGAGGGCGGGGTGTCGATCGTGCGCCCGGTGGGCGGTCACGCGGTCTATCTCGACGCCCGCGCCATCTTGCCCCACATCCCGCCCCTGCACTATCCCGGGCAATCGCTGGCCGTGGAGCTATACCTGCATGGCGGCATTCGGGGCTGTGAGATCGGCACCGTCATGTTCGGGCGCAAGGCCGACGGCGCAGAGGAACCGTCGCCCATGGAGCTCGTGCGCCTGGCCATTCCGCGCCGGCTCTACACGCAAAGCCACATGGATTACGTCTTGGAGGTGATTCTCGAGGTCTTCGCGCGCCGCGAGCAAATGCGGGGCATGAAAATCACCTGGCAAGCGCCGGCCTTGCGTCACTTCTCGGCCAAGTTCGCCTATTTGGATTGAGCGCGGGCATCCGCCGCCAGCATCGCGCGCCAGATGCCGTCGAGCGCGGGGTCGTCGGGCGGATAGCGGCCATGGATGGCCATCCAGGCGTGCGCGAGCCGCAGGAAGCGCTCTTTCTCGGCGGAGACCCGCCATTCCGCGTAGCGCCACGCCGTCTCTTCGGCGTCGACCGAGCTCGAATTCAGGAACGTCGTGGCCGCGACGGCCTGACGGCTTGCCGTCAGCGTGACCGCTACGGTCTCGGGGCAATAATCGTTGCCCTCGAAGAAATTGATGCGATCGATCTCGCCTTGGCTCAGGTCGCTAACCACCAGGCCGTCGGTTTCGCCCCCGGCGCTCGGCGCGAGGCACGGGTAGCATTCGTCGCGCACGCGCGCCAGCCGGTAGCCGGCCAGGGTCGCGGCGTCGCACCCGTCGGCCGACAAGGGACGGCCGGCGACGACGGCGAACACCTCCGCATCCTTCATCGTGCCATAGAAAAAATACTGCATGGTCACAGGTCTTGTTGGTCGTGGCCTTCTTGGTGGTGGGCCTTCTTAACGATGGCGCGGCGTCATTTTACCGTTTGAATGACCTCGAAGCCCTCGAAATTCGGCGGGCCGAGATAAAGCCCCTCGGTGCTCGCGCCGCCCGCCTGCTTGTGGGCCTTGCGGAACGCATCCGACGTCGTCCAGGCCTCGAATTCCGCTAGCGAGGCCCACACGCTGTGCGAGGAGAACAGCGTGTGGTCATCCTGCTCCGGCCCTCTGAGTAGGTGAAACTCGACAAAGCCGGCTACGCCCGACAGGTGGCTGTCTCGCTCCAGCCACAATTTCTCGAAGTCGGCTTCGCGCCCGCGCGTCACCTTGAAGCGGTTCATGGCGATAAACATGCTTTCGTGCCCCCTATCTTGCCGCCGATACTCGACCTGCTCGTGCCGCCTCAACTCGGCGAGGCTCCCTCGATACGTCCGAGCAGGGGGCTCTGGTGCCAGCAGACCATGCGCCAGGTGCCGTCGCTGCAATACCAGGTTTGCGTGAAGCCCATGAAGCGTTGGCGAAAGCCGGCGTCCCGGGGCTTGCCGCGGAAGGTCGAATACCCGCTCACATGGCCGGTATCGCCGAAGACCTTGAAATTGATCTCGCGCGGCAGCCACTGGAAGGATTCCCACATCCCCTTCCCGCCCGCGTGGAAGTCGATATGGTCGATGAACTCTTCCTTGCTCATGCGCCAGGGATAGTCTTCGTCGAGAATCTCCGCCGCCTCGTCGAAGGCCTGGTAGAAGGTCTCGAGATCGCCTTCGTTGAGGCCGCGCATCCAGGCGTTGAAGGCCGCCTCCAGATCGTCGCTCGTCGCGCCTTGTGCCATGACGTCTCCCTCTTCATCAGCCGATTGGCGGCTGTCCCTGCGACCCCCGTCGCGTCACTGGATCGGATCCTGCACGGTCTGGCCCTGGAAACCAAGGGGCGTGCGGCAACGTCAGAAGGACGAGCCCTCTTGCTTCAGAAAGGCGGCCTCTTCGGGCGTGGTCTCCCGGCCGAGCACGAGGTTGCGGTGCGGAAACCGCCCGAAGCGCTCGATGATGCGCAGGTGCTGCTCCGCGTAGTCCCGATATTCGGCGTTGGCCATGCGCTCGCCGACCAGGTCTACGCAAAGCCGTTGATCCTCGACGGTTTCGCTGTGCTCGAACGGCGTATAGAGAAAGAGGCGCATCTCGTCGCCGAGCGACGGGTCCAAGTCGAAGCCGCGGTCGATGGCGTGGCGGGCGATTTCGCGCGCTTCCGCGTCGCAGGCAAACGCGCGCGGGCTATCGCGGAAAATATTTCGCGGCACCTGATCGAGCAGGATGCAAAGCGCGACGCAGCCACGCGGCGTTTCCAGCATGTCGGCAAAGCGCCCTCGGGCCGCGGCCTCATGCGCCTCGCCGAGGCGCGCGCGAACCTCGTCATCGAACGCCGCGCTCTTGGCGAACCATTTCTCAGGCCCGGCCTCTTTGAGCCAGAAATCGAGAACCCGGTCGATCACGCGTGCGCTATCGGCGTCCGTCATACCCCCTCGTTGCCTACGCCGAACAACTACCGGGTGGTGATGTAATCCAGCATAGCGTCGCGCTCGCTCTGCAGCTCGTCAAGGAGGTATTTCACCACG
>JAUVWK010000434.1 GCA_030604165.1 Alphaproteobacteria bacterium
CCGCTCGCGGCGCAGACACGCAAGGACTTCACCTTTAGCCGCGAGGGGTTCGTCGATACAGAGCACGACCACGGCCACATGGTGGTGCATGGCCATACCATCGAGGCGACGCCGCAATTCCGCGGCAACCGCATCGGCATCGACACCGGCGCCTATCTGAGCGGCGTCTTGACCTGTCTGGTGTTGCAAGGCGCGGCGCAAGCCGTCCTGCAAACTTGAGGCCGTTAACGCTAATCCCCCTTGTTGTAGTCCCAGGTGAGCCAGTCCTGCGGCGTGATGGTGACGATCGTGCGGCCTTCCGCCATGATCGGCTCGGTGTATTGATCGGCGTCGCCCGGCCCGAGCGTCTTCGTGATCACCGCGTGGGTCACCTCGCGGATCAAAGCCTCGTCACGGGACAGCGCGGCGGTGCCGCGGCACATGATCGCCCAGGCGCCGGCGCCGAGTCCGTGCTCGAGCCGCGGATCCTCGTCGATCAGAATCGACACCCGCGGGTCGCGCGCCAGGTTCTTCAAGTGGATCCGCCCGGCGCCCAGCGTCAGGCGAAACACCGTGCCGTCCCAGTCGAACCAGATCGGCGTGAGGTGGATCATGCCGTCGGCGCGATAGCTGGCGAGCCGGGCGAGCCCGGCCGCGGCCAGGCGCTCGTCGATCTCCTGCTGCGAAAGCGCGTTCTCCTTGGTCGCCGTGGTCTTCGAACTCATGGCGTCTCCTTGAGGTGTTGCAACGATTTGCCGATCTCGCGGGGGTGGCTTGGAGCGCTGACTCCGCGTCAATGATAGCGGCCCATCGACGCAAGCGGAAGCCATCGGGCGGCAGGCGCCCGTCAAGCTGCCGCGGCGCTCTTGGGCGCCAGGCTGAACGGATCGCGCGCTAGAGATCGTCGAACAACGCGGTGGAAAGGTAGCGCTCGGCAAACGACGGAATGATCGCCACGATGGTCTTGCCCGCATTCTCGTCGCGCGCGGCCACCTGCAGCGCCGCGGCCAGCGCCGCGCCCGAGGAAATGCCGACCGGGATCCCTTCCAGCCGCGCCGTCTTGCGCGCGATCTCGAAGGCGGTGGCGTTGCTGACCGCGATGACCTCGTCGATGATCTCGCTGTTCAGCACGGCGGGCACGAAACCGGCGCCGATCCCCTGAATTTTGTGCGGCCCCGGCTCGCCGCCGGAGAGCACCGGACTGTCCTCGGGCTCGACCGCAATCAACTTGAGCTCCGGCTTGCGCGGCAGCAGCACCTCGCCGACACCGGTGATGGTGCCGCCGGTGCCCACGCCCGAGACGATGATGTCTACCTTGCCTGCGGTATCGTTCCAGATCTCCTCTGCCGTCGTGGCGCGGTGGATGGCCGGGTTGGCCGGGTTCTGGAACTGCTGCGGCATCACCGCGCCGGGCAGTTCCTCGACCAGTTGCTCCGCCCGCGCGATGGCGCCCTTCATACCTTTCGCGGCCGGCGTCAGCTCAAGTTCGGCGCCCAAGAAAGCCAGCATCTTGCGCCGTTCCGCCGACATCGACTCGGGCATGGTCAGGATGAGGCGGTAGCCCTTGGCGGCCGCCACAAAGGCAAGGGATATGCCGGTATTGCCCGAGGTCGGCTCGACCAGCACCGTGCCTTCCTTGATGTGGCCGTCGCTCTCCATGGCTTCGATCATGGAGACGCCGATCCGGTCCTTGACCGAACCGAGAGGATTGGCGAACTCCAGCTTTGCCAACACCTCGGCCTTGGCACCGGCGTCCGCCGGCAGCCGGTTCAGACGCACCAGCGGGGTATCGCCAATGGTGTCGATGATGGAATCGAAGACACGCCCGCGACCATGGGTGCGGCGCGCCTCGGCTTTCGTGGTGTCGGGCATCGTCATGGTTTCTCTTCGCACTCCGCTTAGGGACTAATTCTCGACGGCCGCTCCGATTGCGGTCGCTTCCGGCACCTCGACGAGGCGGCCGGTCTTGACGTCGTAGAGATAGCCGTAGATCGGGATGCTTCCCGGCACCAACGGATGAGAGCGAATACATTGAACATCGGCGCGCACGCTCTCTCCCTGATCGCGGATCGTCAGCCAGTCGATAAAGTCAGCTTCGCTGCGCCCCGAGCCTTGCCCGGTATCGCGCCAACCGCCGGCGTCGAGTTCTGCGGTCTCGAGACTGCTGGCCAACAGATCGCGCATGATCTCGTCGGTGAAGGTTTCCATGCCGCATTCGGTATGATGGATGACGAACCATTCCCGTGTCCCGAGAAGCTTGTACGAGATGATCAAGGAGCGAATGGCGTCGTCGCTGGCCCGGCCGCCCGCATTGCGGATGACGTGGGCATCCCCTTCGGCGAGACCGGCAAACTTGGCCGGATCGAGCCGCGCGTCCATGCAAGTCAAAACGGCGAAGCGGCGTTGCGGTGGCATGGCCAACGCGCCCTTGTCGCCGAAGTCGCTCGCGTAGGCGTTGTTGGCGGTCAGAACGTGGTCGAGGGTGTTGCTCATGGTGCGGACCTCCTGGGGTCGATAAGGCGGACCCAAGCCGTCATGCGCCGAAGCGGCGGAAACCTACTGAAAAGATAACTATTTTCTCTTTTCGCGCAATATGATGCTGGAAAAAAGCACGTTGTTCTATATGATCTGATCAATACGGCGATCACGTCCTCCAGAACACGGGTGCGAGAGGCAATTATCTTGGATCGGAAGGACCGCGTGATCCTGCGTTTGCTGCAAGACGACGCGACTCTCTCGCTGAGCGCCATCGCCAAAGAAGTCGCGCTCTCCAAAACCCCTTGCTGGAAGCGTATTCGGCGGCTCGAAGCGGCCGGCATTATTCGCCGGCGTGTCACCCTCCTCGACCCGACCAAGGTCGGCGCCGGCGTCACGGTTTTTGTCAGCATAAGAGCGGGCGAGCATTCGCTACCGTGGCTGGAGGCGTTCGCCGCAAAGGTCAGCGCGATGCCCGAGGTGGTCGAACTCTACCGCATGAGCGGCGATATCGATTACCAGCTCCGCGTGGTGGTGCCGGACATCGCCACCTACGACGCCTTCTACAAACGCCTGATCGACGCGATGCCGCTAGGCAACGTAACCTCGCGCTTCGCCATGGAGCAGATCAAATACACCACCGCGGTGCCGCTTTGAGTGGCGTAAGCACGATCGTGTGGACTTGCCTAAGGCCGCGACCGCGGCCCGCCGGTTGTCCGGCACGCCCGCGCA
>JAUVWK010000221.1 GCA_030604165.1 Alphaproteobacteria bacterium
CCAGCACGCGGGTCTGCGCCGCGTAATCGAACGGCGAGGGCACTTCGGCGCGTAGCGCGGGCCGGGCCAAATGCCGCGCGCCGGTGCGCGCTTCGGCCGCCGCCCAATCGGCCGCCACGTCCCCGGTCCCGTCGCGCAGTGTGGCCGAGGTCAGCAACGCCCCGTGGGCACGGCCGATGACGAACTCGGCGAAGGGCGCGGTGGGGTCGACGTGATGGCGATGCAGGCCGACGTCGCTGTCCCGGCCGTCGATGCGATCCAGCGCGAACCAATCGACGAAGCCCTCTGGCGCGCCCGCCGGCCCATGGTCCGCGTCGTCGCCACCGTTGTCGCCACCGTTGTCGACACCGCTGTTATCGCCGCCGTCGTCCACGGCACGCGTGCGTAGCATGGCGCGCCAGGCGCCGATCTGGGCCGCGCCGCGCCGCCCGACGCCGCGAATCACGGCCTCGATGCGATTGCGCGCGGCCGTATCGAGCTCGCGCGCCTTTTCGTCCAGCAACGCCTCGAGCTGCGCGGCGAAGCCGCGCAACGGTTGCGCCAGCGCGCCCAAGGCCCGATCGAGCGCCGCCGCCGCCGCGGCCATGCCGGTAATTTGCGGCTCGGTGGCGGCCTCGAGACCGTAGGCGCTGTCTGGATGCGCGGCCCGGGCCAGCACCTGCTGGCGCGCCAAGGCCAGAAAGCGCTCGGCGGGGCCAAGCGGCGCGCCGGCGGCGACGCGCTGGTGCCAGTCGTCGCCGGGCAGCGCGCGCGCCGCATTCAGCGCCTCTTGCAAGGACGCCTCGGCCGGCGCCCGGTCGGCGATCAAGTCCTCGACGCGGCTCCTCAGCCCACGCGCCCGGCCGCCGCCACGCCGACCGCCGCGCCGTTCGGGGCCGAGCAACCAGCGGCGCAGCTCGTGCGCCTCGGTGCCGGTCAGGTGGGCGGAGAAGGCACTGTCGGCGGCGTCGAACACATGGTGCCCTTCGTCGAACACGAAGCGGGTCGGCACCCCGCGTTCTTCACCGCCGGTGCCGCCAGTAAAGGCGTCGCGCGCCGCGTGAATCATGACCAGCGCGTGGTTGGCGATGACGAAGTCGGCGCGGCGCGCCTTACGCTGGCTTTTTTCGATGAAGCAGGCACGATAATGCGCGCAGGCCGAGTAGATACACTCGCCGCGTCGGTCGGTCAGCCCCAAGGTGCGCCCATAGCCCAACATATCGGCAAGCCAGGCCGGAAAGTCGCCCCCCACCATATCGCCGTCGCGCGTCGCCGCCACCCAGCGTGCCATGATGCCAAGGGCGACGCGGTCGCCCGGCAACAGCGTGCTGCGGGCCACAGCGTCCTCCAAATTCAGCAGGCACAGATAATTCTCGCGGCCTTTGCGCACCACCACCTTCTCGGCCTTCACCTTAGGCTCGGGATAAAGCCGGTCGAGCTCGCGATCGATCTGCCGTTGCAGGTTGCGGGTAAAGGTGGAGAGCCAGACCGTGCCGTCGTTCTGCTCGGTCCAAACACTGACCGGCGCGATATAGCCGAGCGTCTTGCCGACCCCGGTGCCGGCCTCCGCCAGCACCACGTGCGGCTCGCCCTGGGTTTCGGTCGGCGCCAGCGCGGCGCAAACCGCTGAGGCGTAGTCGGCCTGCTGGGGCCGCGGCTCCGCGCCGTCACCCAACAGCTGCGCCAGCCTGGCCCGCGCCTCCCCGGGCTCCACGGCGCGGTGGCCGGCGGGCGGCTCCGGGGCCCGCTCCTGCCACTCCTTGAGCCGGGTCCAGACCGCGAGCGCACCGGCTTGGCCGCCTGCCGGGCCGCTCTCGCCCGCCGCCCGCCGCCCGCCCGCGCCGAGCGCGCCCTGCACGGCCTCGCCCCAAAGCCAGCCGGCGCGCGCCATGATTTGCGCGAGCGGCGCCGCATCCTTGGCCCCGCTCGGCTCCGGCTCGGCCAGCGCCACCAGCAGCAGCCGCGCCGCCTCGACCAGAGTGCGCGCTTCGTCCTCGAGCGCGGCCGGCAGCGGCAGGCCGAGCGCCGCCGCCAGGCCGCGGGGCGTCGGCAGGCAGAAGCGCGCCGGATACACGAAGGCGAACAGCTCGAGCAGGTCGTAGGCGAACAACGGACGCACCCCAAGCCGGCGCGCCGTCGCCGGCGCATGACAAACCAGCGGTGCGGTTGCGTCGCGGAGGCGCGCCGCGGTGGCGTCCGGCGCAAGGGTTTCCATGGTGCCGTCGACGGCGAGCCAGACGGCCCGCCTGGGCCCGGCAGCGAGCGCCGGCACTCGCGGGATTTCGATCGTTTTCGCCAGCTCGCTCGGCGGCACGGAAGGGGCGGGCGCGCGCATGGAGCGAGTATAGCGTTGCGCGCCGCGCGCACCAGTCGCCCAGCCCAGCCGCCGGTTGACCGCATCCGCGCTTTGTCGCATGTTGCGGCGCAACAACGAATTGGGAACGACAGCATGATCGCCGATCCCGGCCGGCTCAAGGCCCTGGCGCAAGGCAGCAACGCCTGGCCGTTTCGCGAAGCCCGGCGCCTCGTCAAGCGCTTCAAGGCCGGCGCGCCGGACCAGGGCTACGCCTTGTTCGAAACCGGCTACGGCCCCTCGGGCCTGCCGCATATCGGCACCTTCGCCGAGGTCGCGCGCACCACCATGGTGCGTCACGCCTTTTCGGCGCTTTCGGACCTGCCTACCCGCTTGGTCGCCTTTTCCGACGACATGGACGGCCTGCGCAAGGTGCCGGACAACATCCCCAACGCCGCCATGGTGGCCGAACATCTGGGCCGGCCGCTGACGCGCATCCCCGACCCGTTCGGCGAGCATGAGAGCTTCGGCCATCACATGAACGCGCGCCTGCGCGCCTTTCTCGACGCCTTCGGCTTCGACTACGAATTCCAAAGTTCGACCGAGTCCTACACCGCGGGCCGTTTCGACACCGCGCTGCGCGACGTGCTCGGCCACTACGACGCCATCATCGACGTCATCCTGCCGACGCTCGGCGCCGAGCGCCGCGCCACCTATAGTCCGTTCCTGCCGATCTGCCCCAAGACGGGGCGCGTGCTGCAGGTGCCGATCGTCGCGCGCGACGTCGACGCCGGCACGGTCACCTACCAGGACGAAACCGGCGAGAAGGTCGAAGTGCCGGTCACCGGCGGCCACTGCAAATTGCAGTGGAAGGTCGATTGGGCCATGCGTTGGCACGCGCTACGGGTGGACTACGAGATGGCCGGCAAGGACCTGATCCCCTCGGTCGAGCTGTCCGGGCGGATTTGCCGCGTCCTCGGCTCGCGCCCGCCGGAGGGCTTCATCTATGAGCTGTTCCTCGACGAGACTGGCGAGAAAATTTCCAAGTCGAAGGGCAACGGGCTCACCATCGACGAATGGCTGCGCTACGGCTCGCGCGAGAGCCTGGCGCTCTTCATGTTCAACACGCCGCAGCGCGCCAAGCGGCTTTATTTCGACGTCATCCCGCGCCAGGTGGAGGATTACCTCTCGTTGCTCGAGAAATACCGCGACGAGGACGAAGCCAAGCGGCCCGACAATCCGGTTTGGCACATCCATGGCGGGGCGCCGCGCGCGCCCGAACGCGGGCTCGGCTACAATATCCTGTTGAACTTGGCGAGCGTCTGCAACACCGAGGACAAGGCGGTGCTGTGGGGGTTCATCACCCGTTACGCCGCCGACGCCTCGCCGCAAAGCGCGCCGATCCTGGACGAGCTGGTCGGCTACGCCATCAATTACTACCGGGACTTCGTCAAGCCCGACAAGCACTACCGTCCGCCGGACCCGATCGAGCGCGAGGCCCTCGTGGATCTGGCGGCGGCGCTCGCGGCCTTGCCGGCGGACGCCGAAGCCGAGCGCATCCAGAACGAGGTGTACGAGGTCGGCAAGCGCCATCCCTTCGAGACGCTGCGGGCCTGGTTCAAGGCGTTGTACGAAATCCTACTCGGGCAGAGCCAAGGCCCGCGCATGGGCTCGTTCATCGCCCTCTATGGCGTGACCGAAACGGGGGAGCTGATCCGCCGCGCCCTCGCCGGCGAGGATCTCGCCGCCTGAAGGATGGTTGGCTCGGATTAGGTCTCAAACCAAGTCGGTCTGCTGATGCTCATCGCGCGAACGGCGCTCCGTGGCGGGCACCAGCGCCGGGATCATCGCCGGCTCCTCGAGCGGGCGCCGACCGGGCCGTTCGACATCGGCGTCGTTCATGCGGGCCGACGCGGCGACGGCCACGGCCTTGCGCGCGCTCCTGCCCGAGAAGAGCTGCCGCCCCTCCGTCACTTGCCAGGCCAGCAAGCCGGGGACGCCGATGACGAGCTCGCGCACCCGCTTGATGAGCGAAAGCCCGAGCGCCACCTCGGGCGCGAGCCCGATCGCCGCACCGAGCAGGACAAACGCACCCTCCTGCACGCCGAGAGCGCCGGGCACGAAGAAAGCGGCGGAGCGAACCGCGAGAATCAGGCTTTCCAGCAGCAGCGCATCGGCGACGGTGACCGGATGGCCCATGAAGTAGAGCGCGAGCCAAATTTCGGCGGCGCCCAGCACCCAGGCCAAGAACTGCCCCGAGGCATTGATGGTGAGCGTCCAGCGCCGCCGGTAGAGCGCCCGAATGGCGTCGTCCAGTGCGGCGGCGCCGCCGACGGCCGCGACCCAGTCGCGCCCCTTGGCAACGCGCGAGACAAGGCCGACCAGCGAGCGAAACAGGCCGCGATGCTGAAACACGCAGAACCCGACCACCAGCACCAGGCCCGCGCCGACACCCGCGCCGGCGCCGCGGGCGATGCCGCTGTCGCCGTAATGCGCCAGCAGCAGGCCAACCCCAACCAAAGTGAAGAGCAGCTGGGTCAACACACTCAAGGTGAGATCGACCACCACGCTTGCACCGGCGACGCGCCCCGGAATGCCGTACAACACCATTAGCCGGGTCTTGACCAGGGCCCCGCCCACCTGCAGCGAGGGCATCAGCGTATTGACCCCCTCGCCGATCCAGCGCGCCCACATGACCATATACAGGGGCGGACGATGCGCCGGATCGAACAGGATTCGCCAAACGTAGCCATCGGCGACAAGCGGCACCATGCGGGACAGAACGACGAGGATGAGCCCCCAGCTCGCGGCGGCGATGGCGCCGCCGACGGAGCGGATACCCTGATAGGCGACGAGACCGATGACGATCCCGATGCCGACGATGAGCGCTATGAATCCGCCAATTCTCACGGCCTAGCGGCTCCCCGTGTCGCCGCACTGGCTAGTGGATAGAATCCACCAGCTGAGCCCCAAATCGAGGCCGTCATCATCGGGAGCGGCAAGGTTATTTCCCCCATCCGCTGGATTTCGCGGCTCACGCACACGGATCGGCCGACACCCTGTTCGGCCCAGACGACGCGCACAGGCGTCTGGCGAGACGGCGAATCGCCG
>JAUVWK010000179.1 GCA_030604165.1 Alphaproteobacteria bacterium
AGGAGTTGGACTACAACATCTTCTATTCCGAGCGCGGCCATTTCACGCTGGCCCACAGCGATGCGGCGATCCGCACATCGCGCTGGCGCGCCGAGGTCAACAAGCATTTGGGCGTCGAGTCCGAAGTCGTGGACCGCGAAGATCTGCGCCGGATGATACCGCAGCTCAACCTTTCGGAGGAGGTGCGCTATCCGATTCTCGGCGCGCTGTACCATCCGCCGGGCGCTATCGCGCGCCACGATGCGGTGGCCTGGGGTTATGCCGGACGGGCGGCGGAACTGGGTGTCGAGATTCACCAGAAGACCACCGTCACCGGCATCGAAACCCAGAACGGCCGCATCACCGGCGTGGTCACCGACCGCGGCCGTGTCGCCTGCGGCAAGGCGATGCAGGCGGTCGCGGGCGAGAGCTCGGAGATGGCGCGGCTCGCCGACATCAAGCTGCCGATCCGCACGGTGCCGCTGCAGGCCTGCGTCTCGCAGCCGCTGAAGCCGTTTCTCGACACCGTCATCGTGTCCGGCAGCCTGCACGTCTACATTTCGCAGAGTTCGCGCGGCGAGCTGGTGATGGGTGGCTCGGTCGATGGGTATCCGCGTTACCAGACTTTCTCGACGCTGGATTTCATCGAAGGGCTGATGGGCCACGTGGTTGAGCTGATGCCGTTTGTCGCCGAGGTTCCGGTGATGCGTCAGTGGGCCGGCATGACTGACATGACGCCGGACTTCGCGCCGGTCATGGGCGAGACGCCGGTCGAGAATTACTATATCGACGCCGGCTGGGGCACGTGGGGCTTCAAGGCCACGCCGGTCTGCGGCAAACGCATGGCCGAGACCCTGGCCACCGGGCGGGTGCCCGATCTCTTGCTGCCGTTCCGTTTGTCGCGCTTCGCCGAGTTTCGCCTGGTCGGCGAAAAAGGCGCCGCCTCGGTCGGTCATTGAGGCGCGCGCCATGAAAATCATCAATTGTCCGCTGAACGGCCCGCGCAACGCCCAGGAATTCGTCCATGGCGGCGAGGTGGTGGCGCACCCCGATCCGCACCGTTGCAGCGACGCCGAATGGGCCGACTTCGTCTTCATGGAGGAGAACCGCGCCGGCGTGGTGCGCGAGTGGTGGTGCCACGTGGCGACGGCCTATTGGTTCATCGCCGAGCGCGACACGGTCAAGGACGAGTTTTTGCGCACCTACGATCCAAGCGAGCTGTTTCGGGACCGGGTCGAATTCACCCGGCCCGATCCGCCGCCGGACCCCGATCCGCCGCTGGACCCCGATCCGCCGCTGGACCCCGATCCGCCGCTGGACAAGGAGGCCTAAGGGCGATGCCGAACCGCATGCCCGAACCGGCGGGGCTGTTGCTCGATCGCTCGGAGACCGTCGAGTTCAGCTTCGAGGGCCGCACCTACGCAGGCTACAAGGGCGATACGGTGGCGAGCGCGTTGCTCGCCAATGGCGTCGGCGTGCTGTCGCGCTCGTTCAAATACCACCGCCCGCGCGGGCCGCTGACCATGTGCGGCCAGGATTCCAACACCCTGGTCCAGATCGGCCACGTGCCCAATCGTCTGGCGGACCAGACGACGGTCGCACCCGGCATGACGGTTCGCGCGCAGAATTATTGGGGCTCGCTCGAGAACGATCGCCTCGCTCTGCTCGGCCTGTTGCACCGCTTCATGCCGGTCGGTTTCTATTACAAGGCCTTTCACAAACCCCGCGCCTTGTGGCCGCTTTGGGAGAAGGTTATCCGCCGCTTGACGGGCCTGGGCACGATCGCGCCCGACGCGCCGCACGGCTATTTCGACAAGGCCTATCTGTTTCCGGACGTGCTCGTGGTCGGCGGCGGGCCGGCGGGTTTGGCCGCGGCCATCCAGGCGGCCGACGCGGGCGGCGAAGTATTGCTGGTGGACGAGAACCGCGCCCTCGGCGGCGCGCTCAACTATGCCCGCTTCGACGCCGACGGCGCCCTCGCCGACCAACGCAAGGCGATGCTGCTGCGTGAGCTTCAGGCGCGCCCCAACATCCAGGTGATGAGCGACACCCTGTGCAACGGCTGGTACGCGGACAACTGGTTGGCGCTGGTGCGCGGCAACCGGCTTTACAAGGTGCGCGCCCGGGCGCTGGTGCTCGCCACCGGCTCCTACGAGCAGCCGCTGATCTTTCACAACAACGATTTGCCGGGCGTCATGCTGGGCTCGGCGGTGCAGCGGCTGATCAAGCTTTATGGCGTGCGGCCCGGCAGCCGCGCGGTCGTCGCGACCGCGAATTCCGACGGCTACGGCGTGGCGCTGGATCTGGCGCAGGCCGGCGTGGAGGTGGCCTGCATCGTCGATTTGCGCGCCGACCCGCCGGCCGATGAATTGACCGCGGCGGCGGCGCGCCGGCACCTGCCGGTGCTGGTCGGTGCGACCGTATGGGAGGCCGAGCCCGAGGGCCGCAACATGGGCGTGCGCGCCGCGCGGATCGCGCGCATCACCGGCGAAGGCACCTGCGCCGCTAGCGCCGATAGCTTCGCCTGCGACCTGATCGCCATGTCCGTTGGCTACACGCCGGCCGCGCCGCTGGTTTATCAAGCGCGCGGGCGCGTGCGTTACGACGAAGAGAGCGCCATGTTCGCGCTGGCCGAGTTGCCGGCGCATATCTTCGCCGCGGGCTCGCTGAGCGGCGCTTTCAACCTGGACGCGGCGCTCGAAGAGGGCTACCGCGCCGGCTGGCAGGCCGCGGGCGACGCCGGCTTCGGGTTCGGCCCCGAGCCGGCCTGCGTCAACCCCAAGGACGCGGTCGGCCGCACCCACCCGTGGCCCATATTCCGCCACCCCAAGGGCAAGGACTTCGTCGATTTCGACGAAGACCTGCAAGTGCACGACCTCGAGAACGCGCTGACCGAGGGCTATGAGCATATCGAGCTGTTGAAGCGCTTCACGACCAACGGCATGGGGCCGTCGCAGGGCCGCCATGCCTCGGTGCCGGCGGTGCGGCTCGTCTCCAAGGCCACCGGGGCGGCGATGGACGAGACCGGCAACACCACCTCGCGCCCGCCGGTCGGCCAGGTCAAGATCGGCCATCTGGCGGGTCGCGCGTTCGAGCCGGTGCGCTACACCGCGATGCATTTTCGGCACCTCGAGCTTGGCGCCAAAATGATGCCGGCCGGGCTTTGGCTGCGCCCCGAATATTACGGCGCGGCGCCGACCCGGAGCGAAGCGATCCGCGCCGAGGTGAAGAGCGTGCGCGAGAATGTCGGCCTCATCGACGTCTCGACGCTGGGCGGGCTCGAGGTGCGCGGTCCCGACGCGGCCGAATTCATGAACCGCATGTACACCTTCGCCTACCTCAAGCAGCCGGTGGCGCGCGCGCGCTACGTCATGATGGTCGATATTGGCGGTGTCATCGTGGACGACGGCATCGCCTGTCGGTGGCACGACGACCATTTCTACGTGACCGCGACGACCTCGGGCGCGGACGCCGTGTACCGCACCATGCTTTGGTACAACGCGCAGTGGCGGCTCAACGTCGATGTCACCAACGTGACCGCGGCCTATGCGGCGGTGAACATCGCGGGCCCGCAATCGCGGGCGGTGCTGGAGCCCCTCTGCGAAGGCGTCGATCTCTCCAAGGAGGCGTTCCCCTACATGGGCGTGCGCGAGGGCCATGTCGCGGGCATTCCGGCGCTGTTCCTGCGCGTCGGCTTTGTCGGCGAGCTTGGCTACGAGGTCCACGTGCCGGCCTCTTACGGCGAAGCGCTGTGGGATGCGCTGATGGCGGCCGGCCAGTCGCACGGCATGCGGCCGTTCGGTGTCGAGGCCCAGCGGCTGCTGCGGCTCGAGAAGGGCCACATCATCGTGAGCCAGGATACCGACGGTCTGACGACGCCGCACGAGGCCGACATGGCCTGGGCGATCGCCGGCAAGAAACCGTTCTATGTCGGCATGCGATCGGTCAGCCTGCAGGCCGAGGGCCGGTTGACGCGTAAGCTCGTGGGCTTCGAGATCACGGATCGCGCGGCGCCCCAGCCCAAGGAGTGCCATCTCGTGATCCGCGGCGACGAGATCACCGGCCGGGTCACCTCGGTGGCGTTCTCGGAGGCGCTCGAAAAGGTCATCGGCCTCGCCTATGTGGCGTCCGACCAGGCGGACGAAGGCAGCACCATCGAGATCAAGGTGGATGGCGGCGAGCGGGTGCCGGCCGCCGTGGTCAAGCTGCCGTTCTACGATCCCGACGGCGCGCGGCAGGAGATGTAGCCATGAGCTTGGCGCCGGGCGATCATTTGCGACGCAGTTTCCTGTACCGCGAGCTGGCGGCGCTGGACGCGTTGTTCGACGAGGTCAACGGCCACGCCGCGGCCATGACCTGTGGCGGCGATACGGCCCAAGAGATCGCGCGGGCGCGCAGCCTCGGCCTGTGCGACCTCTCGGCCTTGCGTCGGGTCGGTTACAAGGGTTGGAACACGGCCGCCTGGCTCGCCGCGCAAGGGGCGAGCATGGGCGCCGAGAGCAACCGCGCCTATGCCCAGGCCGATGGCACCCGCATCGCGCGGCTTGCGCCGGGCGAGGCGCTGCTGCTGGGCACGTTGCATGGCGGCGGCGCCCTGATCGACCAGCTCGGCGCGGCTTGGTCGATGGCGCACGCCGACGGCTGCTTCCAGGTGCCGCGCGAGGATGTGAGCTGCTGGCTGTCGGTCTCGGGCGAGCACGCAGCCGCCATGTTCGCCAAGCTCTGCGGCGTGGATTTGAGGCCGGCGAAGTTTCCGCTCCACGCCATCGCGCAGACCTCGGTGGCGCGGCTGAACGCCATCGTGATCCGCCGCGATGTGGGCGAGACGCTGGCTTATGATCTGCTCACCGATATCGCCTCGGCCGTCTATCTCTGGCGCGCCTTGCTCGACGCCATGGCCGAGTTCGACGGCGCGCCGGTCGGGCTCGCGGCAATCCGCGGCTTGGCCGGCCCGCAACCGAGCGAGGGCTGATACCGAACCAGGCTCGGGCGTTCCTTATTCCCTCGCGCCCGGCGTTCCGGCGCCCGAGAAGCTGCTCTTCGCGCTCCGCGCTTCGCGATAGGCGATGTAGAGCGTGCTGGCGAAGATGACGCTGCCACCGACCCAGACCAGCGCTTCCGGCACTTGGCCAAAGAGGAAAAAGCCGAACGCGCTGGCCCAGAACAAGCGTGTGAAATCGACTGGCAGCACGGTGGTGACATCCGCCTCCTTGAAGGCTTGCGCCAGCGCTAAATGGCCCGCGGTGCCGATGGTTCCCATCAGGGCGAACCAACCGATATCGACGAGGCTTGGCCAGCGCCAGACGAACAGCGCGGCGATCAACGTCATTGGCGTGAGAAACACCGCCATATAGGCCGTGATGGTGACGCTCGATTCGGTGCGCGCGAGGATCTTGATGATCAGCATGGCGGTGGCCCAGGCGGCCGAGGACGCCACGGCGAGCAAGGCGCCGCTCTCGATCTCGACCAGGCCCGGCCGGAGCACGATCATGGTGCCGACGAAGCCCAGGACGAGTGCCGCGATGCGCCGCAAACGCACGCGCTCGCGCAGCAATAGGATCGCGCCGACGGTGGCGAACAGCGGCGCCGTGAAACTCAGCGCCGCGATCGTGGCAAGCGGCGTGATGGTCACCGCGGTGAAGAACATCAGCATGCCGGCGACCTGGGTCACACCGCGCGCCGCGTGCAGCCCGAGCCGCTCGGTCTTCAGCACGGCGAGGCCGCGGCGCGCGAAAAAGGGCAGCAGAACGATGAAGCCGAACAGGTTGCGGAAAAACGCGATCTCGAACGGGTGATGCTGGCTCCCCATGTGGCGGATGATCGCGTACATCGTGGCAAAGGCGAGCGCGGCAAAAAACATCAACACCATGCCGCGCAGTGGCGCCGGCAGGTGTCGGTAATAAGCGCGCAAGATCGAAAGCGGCGTGGTCACGTCCGGCAAACTCGACTAGTTGCGGCCGATAACTCCTCTATCGAGGGCAGGCCGGAGCACGGGCACCGGCGTGCCCAGGAACGATCGGCGCATATTTTTTCGAGCCCGCAGGGCGGGCCAAGCCTGTCATACCAAGGAACGGTGATAATGACTCATAGGGAC